>JAFGSU010000328.1 GCA_016934435.1 Candidatus Zhuqueibacterota bacterium
CGTTCGATCAGCGACCTGGCCGGGCGCAAGGTGGGCTTTGTTCCTGGTACCCCGTCGCAATGGTTTTTGTTGAACATGCTCAAGGCAGCCAATATGTCCATTCGAGATGTGCAACCCATCGAATTCATGGAAGTGCCTCAGGCATTCAAGGCGTTTGAAACCGGCCAGCTGGATGCGGCTGTAGGTTGGTCGCCGGACGACATCCCGCTGCGCAATCGCGTGCCCGGTTCTCATGTACTGAAAAGCACCAAAGAGTCGTCCGAAATGCTCTTCGGCATCATGTTTTGCAGTCAGGACCTGATTGAAAAACGGCGTAAGGAAATCCAATCATTCATCGAAGGGTGGATGAAAGGCGCCGCGGAACTGAATGCCAATCAGACGGCGCGCGCACGAGCGGCCAGAATTATGACCGCCGGCTACAGCGGCACCACCGATGACTATTGGATCGAGACCTTTGCCAACGTCCGCTTTGCCACCTATGGCGATAACCGGGCGTTTTTTGGCCTGGATCCCAACTACAAGGGCGTCACCGCGGAGATGGTATATGATGACGCTTGCAGGGCGTATCAGGAATTGGGACTCGCCTCCCCCAGCCTGCCGCGCTGGCGAAGTGTTTCGGATGTGAGCGTGATCAATGCCATATCGCTGGTCGGAACAGAGCATCTGGCGCAACAACCAGCCGCCTTCACGCCGCCCACCAGCGCCATGTTGACCCAGCCGGCCGTGGCAACCAAGATGGTGCGGGTCAATTACGATTTCAATTCCGCCGTTCTCGAACCGATGGAAAAACTGAAACTGAAAAATGAGTACGGTAAAATCGTGGCCATGAATCGCAATTCACGCTTTCGCATTATCGGCCATACCGATGATATCGGTGACCGCGGCTATAACATCGTGCTGTCAAAACGACGCGCGCGCGCCATCGTCGATTTCTTTGTCGAAACCTATGGCCTGAGTCGCAATCAATTCGTATATGATGGCAAGGGACCGGATCAGCCGATAGCGACCAACGCCACCGAAGAAGGCCGAGCCCTGAACCGGCGCGCGGAATGCTCGCTATTATGATGCAGAAAACCGAATACAGGCCGGCTTTTTAAACCGCAATATAATACGTATTATCTATAGAGGCCATTCAAAAACGATGGTTGAAAAAACCACCCTATTTTGTAAATAGGATATTTATTCATTCAGCGCCCCATCTTTTTGAATGGCCTCCCCCTATGGTTTTGTCCGCCTTTTGGCGGACCTGATATATTTGCATGCTCGGACTAAATCAGACAAACAAATTTTCTCCGTTATGAAAAGAGGTCAATAGAATGAAAACCTCCCTGTTTGAACTGCGTGGCGCCTTACCCAAAAGGTCAAAGATCCAAATCGGCCTGGTCGGTTTGCTGGCGATTCTCCTGCTCTGGTGGCTCGCTGTTCAGCTGCGAATCTTCAATCCGAATATCATACCCTCTCCGCTGGCCATCATAGCCTGCATACCCGAATTAATAATCAGGGATCATATGTTCCGGCATCTCGGCCTCACCATTTTCATGAATGCCGCCAGCTGGATCGAGGGCGCCGTGATCGCATTACCCGTCGGATTTGTCATCGGGTTGTTTCCCGTGTTCAACGCCCTGTTCGGTGGTTATGTCCAGGCTACGCGTTACATCCCGCTCACCGCCACCATTGTGTTGTTCATGGCGGCGTTTGGCATCTATATGTTCATGAAAGTACAATTTCTAACCTTTGCCATTCTAGTCTACCTCATCACCGCTGTGGTTTTTCGCATCCAGGAAACGCCGCAAGTATTCGTAGATGCAGTAAAAACCCTGGGCGCAAACAGGTGGCAAACCATCAAAACCGTTTTCGTACCGTATGTTACCTCCCGCGTCTTCAGCGATTTCATCAACATCGTGGCGATAAGCTGGACGTATGCGGTGTATGTAGAGCTCATCAACAAACAGGAGGGCGGTATCGGTGCGTTGATTTATAATCTTTACTTCCGCCAACATGAGGCGGAAAAACTTTACGCGCTGATTCTCATCATGGTCGGTGTCGGATATTGTTTCGACCTGATATTGAGAATGGTCGATCGCAAAGTATTTCCCTTTAAATATAGCTGACAGAGGCTGAAATGAACATTGAATTTCAAAACACCAACTTGCCCGATATCATTGAGTTGAAGGATATTCGTACCAGTTATGACCACGGACAAACCTATATCATTAAAGATTTAAACCTGCTCGTGGAGGATATACCCAACCAGGGAGAATTTATCGTCATTCTGGGCAAGTCCGGCTGTGGTAAGACCACCATACTGAAATATATTGCCGGATTGACCAATCCCTACTCGGGTCAGGTTTTCATCCGCGGCAAAAGTCGCGACCAGGAAGTGCCCATCAGCATGGTTTTTCAGGAACCGTCGGCGCTGGAGCATTATACCGTGTTGAAAAATGTAATGCTGCCTCTTCTATATCGCGGCGTCCCCGTCCATGAAGCCAGAGATCGAGCCATGAGCATGATAACGGCGGTAGGCCTGGAAGGGCATGAGCACAAATTCGCAAAATTCGGCAAACTTTCCGGCGGCCAGATACAGCGGGTTGTCATCGCCCGCAGCCTCATAGCCAATCCGGGCATCATTCTGTTAGATGAACCCAATCGCGGACTGGACAATGACACTGCCCTGCAAATTGATTTGCTGATCAGCAATCTGTGGCAGCAGTTACAATCAACCGTAATACTGGTGACCCATAATATCGATCAGGCTATCTTTCTGGGCAGTGTCATCTATATCATGAGCAGCAGGCCGGCTTCGATTGCGAAAGAGTTCAGAGTCGATCTGCCCTTCCCGCGCAACCGAGAAACAAAACGGTCTCGGCCTTTCCTGGAGTTAAAGAACCGCGTGGAAGATTATATGTACGAATTGTGAAAAAATCATACAGGAACAAGCCAATCTGTTTTATCTAAAAAATATAATGTCAGCTTTTTGACCGGATTTCGCCCAGCAGGGGGCCGCGAAAAAATCCTCATGTTTGGGGTCATGCAAAAAATAAATTTTGCTTAACAGCATATTTATGTTTACATTTAATTAAATGATATGTTCACTTTTTGAGTTTAAAAAATTATGACACTAGAAATTGTGTTCATTTTTATTCTCATCCTTGCCAATGGCTTGTTTGCCATGTCCGAAATTGCAGTGGTATCAGCCCGCAAGACCAGACTGCAACAGCTCGTCAATGAGGGGCAATGGAAAGCGCAGGCAGTACTGGACCTGGCCAGTCAACCGGGCAAGTTCCTTTCTACCGTCCAGGTCGGCATCACCCTGGTTGGAATCATGGCCGGCGCCGTAGGCGGAGCCACCCTGGCCAAAGGCCTGGCAGAAAGCCTGATGAAAATCAAAATCCCCTTAAACTATGCCGAACCCCTGGCGTTTGGCGTAGTCGTTCTGCTCATTACGTTTTTTACCATCATTTTGGGCGAGTTGATACCCAAGCAGTTAGCTCTGACAAATCCGGAAAAAGTGGCCTCCGCGGTCACGCTACCCATGCGATTTATCGCCAAAATCGCCTACCCCGCGGTGGCCGTACTCAGTTATACATCAGATGGATTTATGCGACTGTTTGGATTACATCCGGCAAGAGAACAACTGGTCGACGAAGAAGAGATCAAGGTGATGATCGATCAGGGTATTGAAGCTGGCATGTTTGAAGAAGCTGAACGGGACATGATCGAATCGGTATTTACTTTGGGCGATACCCGTGCCGGTCAACTGATGACGCCGCGCACGGATGTCGTCTGGCTCGATGTCGACGATCCACCGGAGGTAATTTTCCAGAAAATCAATGAAAGCGACCACTCCCGTTTCCCCGTTTGTCAGGACAGTCTCGATACGGTGCTGGGCCTGGCGCGGGCAAAAGACATCCTCCGCTTTGTCATAAGCGGAGAAAGTTTCGATATCCGCAGATGGATGCAACACCCTTTATTTGTTCCCGAAAACGCACCCGCTCTCAAAGTTCTCGAAACTTTTAAAAAATCCCGCCAGCATGTGGCAATCGTCGTGGATGAATACGGTGTCATGCAAGGTTTCATCACCGTCTACGACATCCTTGAAGCTATCGTAGGCGACATACCCTCCATCGATGAGATGGATGAGCCCATGGCAATACAACGTCAGGACGGCTCCTGGCTTTTTGATGGCCTCATTGCTCTGGATGAATTCAAGGAAATTTTCAACATTCGTGAGCTGCCCCAGGAAGGAAATTATCAAACCTTGGGTGGATTTATCCTGTCTCATCTCGGCTTTATTCCAAGCGCCGCCGATTTTTTCGAATACAGCGGGCTCCGTTTTGAAGTGGTGGACATGGATGGCACACGCGTCGACAAAGTGCTGGTCACTCCGATTAAAAAAACAGAACCCCTGATAAAAGAAGGATAGAACGGACCCGTATCATTATGCAAAAATTACGCTTCCTCCGCCCGTATTGGTTGATCATCATCTTTTTTTTTAATTGTATAGGCCCGCTGGGTGTAAAACCACACAAACAAAGTTTTCAACAACGTCTGGATAGCTTTCCGCGTAATAACCTGCCGCTGGTAAAACCGGCCAAAATCTATTGGGATGATCATCTCATTCCATTCATTGAAGCGGGTACGGATTCGGACTGTGCCTTTTTGCTGGGCATGGTACATGCTCATTTACGTCTGGGGCAGATGACGCTCTTGCGCCGCGCTTCTCAG
>JAFGSU010000329.1 GCA_016934435.1 Candidatus Zhuqueibacterota bacterium
ATCCTGCTGACGCTGACCGTGCTTTTATGGGCCTCGGCCGGACAGATGATTTTTTTCGGACTCATCGGTAAGCTGATCGTCAACAGCGGCTCGCGCAAACACTTTGTCGAGCTCTATGAAGGCAATCGTACCCGGTTCAAAGGATAAAGAGCGGCATTTTGCAATTGTTTTTTGTCGTGAAAATATGTAATTTTAATATTAATTTTTTATCACACTGGTTCGGTGCCTGCGGATTAATTACGTAACCATGGGGGGGGAACCGTTTCAATTCAGTTCGCAAGTTAACACCGAATTTGAGTATCAAGATGCTTCGTATGAAGGAAATTACAAAATTGAAAGACAAGGTTCGAGCAGTACGGAGCGGGCGTAAAGACCTTTCCATCATCGTTCTGGCCTATAATCAACAGAGCTTGCTGCAGGACCTGCACCGGCAATTAAAGGCCATGCTCAAATCCTTTTCCGGTCGCTATGAAATCATTTATGTCGACGATGGCAGCAATGATCTCACCTGGCAGGAGATGTTGATGATTCAGAAAACCGACGCCATGGTCAAAATCATCCGGCTGCGGACCACTTTCGGCGAAGCTTCGGCATTGGACGCCGGCGTGCGCATCGCCTCCGGCCAGATTTTGCTCTATTTTACCTGTCGCGTACGGATTAATCCCGCCGATTTGACCGGGCTGATCGACAAGCTCGATCAGGGATTCGACGTCGTCATCGGAGTGCGGCATCCGCGCCGCGATTCATGGCTGAATCGCATGGTATCCAAACTTTTTAACGGGCTCACCAACCGCATGACCAAACTGCATCTGCACGACGTCAACAGCGGTGTGCTGGCGCTGCGGCGGCCGGTGCTGGAGCACGTGCCTTATTACGGCGCTCTGAACGCTTTTTTGCCCGTGCTGGCGCACCGGCAGGGCTATAAAATCGCCGAGGAAAAAGTGGAACAATTACCCGGCCGATTCCAGCAGTCCGTGTATCCGAAAAACTATATTCGCCGTTTTCTCGACCTGGTCAGTGTGATGTTCCTGAGCAAATATTCAAAAAAGCCGCTGCATTTTTTAGGTTTCCTGGGCGCGGTTTTCACGCTCATCGGCGCCGGCATCAATATCTATCTGTTCATCTATCGCATTCTCGGAATCGGCGGCATCGCCGGCAAACCCATGCTGCTGCTGGGCACCATGCTGTTTATCATCGGTATCCAAATGATATCCATAGGACTTTTAGCGGAAATGATCATCTTCACCCATGCGAATGAGATTAAAGATTACAATATCGAGGAGATCATCGAATAACCATTGAAACTGATCATCCAAATACCCTGTTATAACGAGGCGGAAACGCTACCCGCTACCATGGCGGATTTGCCGCAAAAAATGAAAGGCATCGATGCCATCGAAATACTGGTTGTCGACGACGGCAGTTCCGACCAAACCGCGCAGGTGGCCCGAAAACATGGCGCCCATCATATTGTGCGGTTGACCAAGAATAAAGGCCTCGCCACCGGTTTTATGGCCGGACTCGACGCCTGTCTGCGCCTGGGAGCGGATATCATCGTTAATACCGACGCCGATAACCAGTATCGCGGTGAAGACATGATTGAACTGGTCGAGCCGATTTTGCAGGGTAAAGCCGATGTCGTGGTGGGGGATCGCAATACCGGACATATCGAGCATTTTTCCTGGGCGAAAAAACGTCTGCAGCGACTGGGCAGCTGGGTGGTGCGCCAGGTTTCGGACACCGAAATTCCCGATGCCACCAGCGGATTTCGCGCTCTGTCCAAGGAAGCGGCATTGCAGATGAATGTGGTATCGCGGTTTACCTACACCCTGGAGACTATTATCCAGGCCGGGAAGAAGAATCTAGCCATCACCCACGTACCGGTGCGCACCAATGAACAAACGCGAACTTCGCGATTATTTAAAAGTAACTGGAGTTATATTAAACGCTCAATGGCCACCATCCTGCGTATTTACACCATGTATGAGCCTCTCAAGATGTTTTCTTACATCGGCGGCGCGCTGTTCGGCCTGGGACTACTGCTCGGTTTGCGATTTATATATTATTATTTCACCACCGGTGGCGCCGGGCATATCCAGTCGCTCATTCTAACCGCGGTATTGCTGATTGTCGGTTTTCAGGTGTTCATCATGGGATTGTTGGCGGATATCATCGGTTCCAATCGCCAGTTGATCGAAAATTTGCTCTATCGCACGCGCAAACTCGAGCTGCAGCAGCAAAAACGGAACCAGGAATCGGGTGAACAGGGTTGATTAGGAGGATATTATTTGTCGCCGGGCGTGAGCAAAGTTACTCGCGCAACCATATTGTTTTCAAGGCGTTGCAGCAAATGGGTTACGAAGTGACCGGCTGTTTTCCGCCCGATCGTTCTTTCAAACATTATCCGCGTCTGCTGTTGCGGGCTGCACGACTGGCGCTGCATTGCGATTTGATTCTGGTCGGCTTTTACGGGCAGATTATTTTGCCCTTTTTGCGCCTGTTAACGTTCAGGCCGATTCTGTTTGATATGTACATTACGACGCTGGATACCATGGTCTTCGACCGCGGCAGGGCCAAACCCGGGAGCCTGAAGGCGAAACTGTACGGTCTGAGCGATTGGTTGTCCTATAAATGGTCAAGGCTGGTGGTACTGGAGACGCAATCGCATATTGACTGGTTTTGCCGGACGTTTAAAGCCGATCCGGAAAGATTTCGCCGCATTTTTCTGGCGGTGGACGATACCGTGATCAAGCCATTGCCGGCGCAGAAGCGGACAAAAAAGTTCCTGGTGCATTTCCACGGCGAATATGCGCCGTTTCACGGCGTCAGGTACATTTTGCAGGCGGCGCATCTGTTGCGCGGGCAGGATATCGAATTCCAGATCATCGGCCGCGGCATTACCTATGAGGCGGATCATAGGCTGGCGCAGGAACTGGTATTGCCGCATGTGCGCCTGTACGATCCGGTCCCCTATGCCGAACTGGCGCGGATGATGGCGCAGGCGGATTTGTGTTTGGGTATTTTCGGCGATAACGACCGAGTGTTGCGCGTCACCACCAACAAGGTGGTCGAAGCGCTGGCCATGGCCAAACCGCTGGTGACGGCGCTCAATGAGCCGGTACAGGAATTGTTGACGCATCTGGAGAGTGTATTCCTGGTGGAGCGGGCCAATCCGCAGGCATTGGCCGATGCTATTTTAACGATGAAAAAAGATGCCGCTTTGCGGGCTAAAATCGCTGCCGGCGGCCATGACGTGTTTCGGAAACATTGCACCATAGAGCGGATCGGAGTCGAATTCGCCAGAGTGATAAAGGAAATGGATGGATAGGAAACAATCGATCATGCGCGGCAAAAAAGCGCTCGTCACCGGCGGATTGGGATTCATCGGCAGCAATCTCGCCCACCGTCTGGTTAAAGAAGGCGCCGAGGTGGTGCTGTACGACGCCTGCCTCGAACCGTACGGCTGGAACCTGGCCAATATCGCGGAAATCAAAGAAGCTGTGCAATTTGTCCGCGGCGATGTCAGAGATTATGATGAATTGCAAAAACGGGTGGCAGGGCAGGATTTTATTTTTCATCTGGCGGCCCAGGTCGGCCGTGAAATTTCCATGTCCGATCCGGCCCTGGATACGGCCATCAACTGTAATGGCACCCTGAATCTGTGCCGCGCCTGTGCCGCCGTCAATCCGACGGCCAAA
>JAFGSU010000330.1 GCA_016934435.1 Candidatus Zhuqueibacterota bacterium
ATGGATTTCGAATACGACGAAAATAAAAGCAGAGCTAATAAGATCAAACACGGCATTGATTTCGATCAAGCGCAAGAATTATGGAATGATCCTGACAGGATCGAAATCCCGGTCAAGTATCTGGATGAACCAAGATATGTTCTAATAGCCGTTATTAAGAACAAACATTGGTCCGCTATATTTACATACCGACATAACAAAATACGATTAATATCCGTAAGAAGGGCAAGAAAGTATGAAGAAGAAATCTATAAAAGCTGAAGAGTTTGATAAAAAATTTGATAATGGTGGAGATATTGCAGAATATCTGGATATTACACGATCAAAACGACCGGCTCAGGAACAAAAGCGCGTAAATGTCGATTTCCCAATATGGATGATACAGTCTCTTGATAAAGAAGCAAAAAGACTGGGTGTGACCAGGCAATCAATCATAAAGATATGGATTGCAGAACGATTAAAGCCAATCTCAACATGATTCCTGGATTCGGCAAGCTGCACGCATTCACCTCTCGATGCCTGGCTTTAGCTTGGCATCGCTGACATTCGAAAAGCTCCAGCTTCCTGATCGGATCGGCAGGTTCGCTTCATCATTTCACTCGGGGAAATGATTCCCCTGGCGATCAGAGATCCAACACATACGGAAACCGCTGGATCGCAAAAAACACGATCCAGCGGTTGATTATCCATAATTGGCACGATTTTTCGCGCCCACACAATCTTACTATGACGTCTTCACTCAACCGCCGCAGCACAAAGATGCTTACAGCATGACAGTCAGGAAAAGGTGGGGGGTATACCGGCAACCGTCATCCTCAGAAGGACCTTTGTGCCATAACGACGGGATCGTCCACGCCGCTGTGAATGTATCATAACGCTTCCTCCCTCTCTGCGCCAGGTTTTTCTCGCTCCCGAGCTCCGGAGAGTGAAAACGGATAGACCCCGGATGTTGCCGCGTTTTTTGCGGCAACTCCGGGTGTCTCATGTCAATATTATCAAATACATACGAAACACCCGGGGTCGCAAAAAGCGCGACCCCGGGGTTGATTCTACATCTTATATCTCATTCCCATGACTTTCGTTGAAACGTCATTGCGACGCTCTGCGCCGACAACTTTCCAAAATGCTCTTATTTTACAGCTGACAAGACGCGGAGCGTCAGGAGGCAGGTTACTACGGAGACCGTAATAACCAGATTAAATACATCAAATGGCGTCAAAAACGGCCAATAAAAAAGCCTCACAACTAGCTAATATTGTGAGGCTTATGCAGGTGGCGCCTCCCAGAATCGAACTGGGGACACACGGATTTTCAGTCCGTTGCTCTACCGACTGAGCTAAAGCGCCGCCGTATAAATTTAAATTATAGAATTTTTATATATTAGTCAAGTAAAAATTAATCTCTACCGCGATTCCTGCAAATGCTGAAACCGATACGCGCTATCTGCATATCTGCTGCAACGTTCCTACAGTCACGGCGGAGATTGCTTCGCTCCACGCGTACGCTGCCATTATGAATGCTCTGTTCCGCCACTCCTAAGAATACAATACAACGATGTCATCGCGAGCGGAGAATACAGATGCGAAAAAGGCTGGCATCTGCCGTGGAGCGTGGCGATCTCCACTGCAAGGGCATTGGACTGAGATAATCACCTTATGGCGGAGATTGCTTCGTTCCAGCGCAGACTTGGTCATAAACGCAACTACAGTTCCTCCACTCACAATGACATTATTTTGTATGTCCTTTTCGGAATAATGACATTTTTGCCATACCCAGCTCGCAATGACATGCTTAATTATATCTTTGCGGGAATAATAGCATTTTGCCATACCCAAATCGCAATGACACTAATCAGTTGGCTGTTGGCGGTTGGCAGTCTGCAATCAGCGGAGAACAGGGCAGTTATAACGTTTTAACATGCCAACGCGCTAACCTGCAAACCCTAAAACCTGCTAACCTGCAACCTCCCAACTTGCCAACGTTTCTTCAAAACCGGAACTCCGCCCCCAAACTCACCAACCTTTTTTCATAATACAAACTCGCCCACGGCGATTCGTTCTTGTACCACGCCGCCCGCAATACCAATCCCATGAACGAACAAAGATCGCGCGAAACATCCAGGACGATGAAATTGCTCTCCTCACGCTCGGTGTCCAACTGCAGCGGATAAAAGGGCAGCAAATTGTCGTGATAGCGCTTTACCTGGATGGCGCTGTGACCGCGAATGTAAAACTCTCCCAGGCTTTTCACAAACGATAGCGTTACCACGTGGCGATGATAACTGTAGCCGTAACTGTTGGACTCGTCCATTTCGTAGCGATACCCCAGGTTGATCAACAGCGTCGGCCACACCGCTTCGGCGCCGAGACCGAGGGCGAGGCAATCGTCGCGCTGGCGATAAGAAGTAGGCCAAAAACTGTATGAATCGTCGCTGCCGCGGAAGGCGTAGCGCTGAAACTGCACCGAGGAATAGGAAAACTGCGGCAGCAAGGTGATGTGCGGCCCCACCCTGCGCTGCAGCTGCAAAAAGAATCCGGGACTGTAAAAGCTGTAAAAATCGGTGCGGGCGTAATCGAGCAGCTCCTCGCAATAGCCGGTTTTGATCAGAACGTCCCCCGGGCCATCAGCGAGCATGAACGCCTGCCAGCGGCCGTAGGCGTAATCGTTTTCGCGATTTAAAAATATCTTCAGCCGCGCCCAACCCTGCACGCCCATCTGCAGCCAGTGGCTGACGCGCAGACAAACACTGGCGTCGATATCGTTTATGAGCTTGTGCTCGGCCTTTACCTGATCGTATAGCTGGCAGCCGCCGTGATAGCCTAACTGAACGGTAAAACGTCGCAGTTTCACCCTGCTTTTGGCATCATACAGCAACCGCAACGATTGTGAATCCACCGGCCGTTTCACCGACTCGAGCACATTGTCGTCGTACTCGCAGGCTACCTGCAGGCGGTTGTACACATTCCAGCCTTTCAGCTGCGGCAGTTCCTGAGCCGGCAACGGTAGAGGACGGCTGATAACAATCGCCAATATTAAATTGGCCAGGAGGTGCTTTTTCAATGCTTTCATCATTCGGGCTGATGGATTTTGTGCCGTAGTGTTTCTACTTGCTGATCGTAACTGTCTGCCAGCCGCGCCAGGCTGTCGGCCTGAAAGAGTAATGTGTGCCGTTGTGTTTGCAGGTTGAGGATATAGGCATCGACGCCCTCATCCGATAGCGAACGCACGTCGGTCTGTAGCAGCCGTTCCATGGGCGAGGCGATCTCCACGTCCATGGCGCCAGCGCGCGGCGCATTCAGATCGGTATAGGTGCCCTCCTTGCCGCCGGCGCCGTCAATGGTCCTGCTGGTTATCGCCACGGCTTCGTCCTGCTGGTCGAACAGGCGCACATCGTCGAGCAACTCGGTCATCTTTTTACGCAGGGTTATTTCCTGATGAACCTGTTTTAAGCGCGCCTCCAGCAAACCGGCGCGGTTCCGCAGCTTGTCCTCCCGGTCGCGCAGATAACCGGCCTTGGCCTGAATTTCATCGGGCAGATCGCCGGCATCCAGCGCCACTGCTGCTTCGCCACCGCCCTCGAAATGCCTTTCGAGGCTGCTCTGCAATTGCGTCTGCCGAAGGCGGTACGATTCGATTTGCCCGCCCAGCCGTTGTCTGTTTCTAACGTCGGCTTGCGGCAAGCGATCTGCGACACCCAACAACGAATCGATGGCCAGGGCGTATTGTTGATGCAACAACCGGGTTTGTGCGGCAACAGCCGCTGCCACTATGTTTTGCTGTATAAGGTTTTTTTCACGGCCCTCGGCATTGATTTGCGCCGATCCCAGCAGTCGTTCGAGCCGTTTGCGTTCAAAGTAATTCAAATCATGGCGTTGCTTCAGATCGGTGATCTGGCTCGCCAGAGAATCGGACTGCCGGGTGAGCGCCGTCATATGCGCTCGCAGGCTGTCGAGACTTGCCACGAACCTGGACAGCTGCGCTTCCCCGGCGGCAAGGCCATCCTGAGCCAAGCCTGCGGTCAGGGGCAGCATCACAAGACCGATCATGATGCCTATCTTTATAAATTGATTCGATACTATTTTATACTCCATCAACTTCATATCAATCCATATTTCTGTAATTTATAATACAGGGCGCTGGTTTTGACGCCGAGGATTGCAGCAGCCCTGGTTTTAACGCCGTTGGCCTGCTGCATGGCGCGCTCGATCGCCTGTTTTTCCGTGCGATCCAGCATCTGGTCCAACGTCAACACCCGTTCCTGGGGAACTGCCTCACCAGTCGCGCCGGAATGAATCGGCAGATCATCCGCATCGATATTCGTTTCCTCTGCCAGGACCGCAGCGCGCTCGAGGATGTTTTCCAGCTCGCGTACATTGCCGGGCCAATGGTAGACGCAGAGAGAATCGATCGCTTCCCTGGTCAGCGTCAGATTCGGCCGACCGATCCTCGCTCCGATGCGCAACAAAAAATGCTCCGATAGCAGCGGGATATCCTGCACCCGTTCGCGCAGGGGCGGCAAATAGATGGGGATGATGTGCAGACGATAAAACAGGTCCTCGCGAAATTTTCCTTGCGCCACCAGCGCCTTGAGGTCGCGGTGCGTGGC
>JAFGSU010000331.1 GCA_016934435.1 Candidatus Zhuqueibacterota bacterium
AGTGAACAATTGACATTGCATTCATAAAACCTGTTCGTATAAATAAATTAAAAGGGATGTGCCGGAAAATTCTTATCGAGCCGTTAAAATAGAATGGTACGGACATTTACACAAAGTCACAATTCTTATCGCCACTTTATAAAAAGTTTTCTGCCGCCGGGTATTCCTCTCATGGTGCACAGCGCTTTTTCGAACATTCGGCGCGCTTTTTCTTCACTCACCATTGAGGAAATGATTGAGGCGCTGCAGGAAAGGCTATCCCCCGAGGGATCGCTGATTATGCCCGCTTTTACTTACTGTTTCAAACGGCGGGATGGCAGCCATGATATATTTGACCGAAACCATTCTCAGAGCAAAGTGGGGGCGGTCACGGAGGTTTTTCGCAACAAACCCGGTGTTGTCCGAACCTCATCGGCGACCCATTCTTTCGCGCTCTGGGGTAAAGTAACACGGCACATTCCCTATCGCAATTCACCGGATAGTCCCTTGGGTGAAGGGAGTGTGCTGGCCTGGTTGACACAACAACCAGAGGCGCATATTTTGCTGCTGGGAGTAGATTTTTCATGCCTCTCCTACTGCCATTATCTGGAAACGATCGCACCGGTACCATGGGCGAATTTTTCTCCCTGGGGCTATATGGGCGTCGAGAGCATCGGCGTTTCTACACACGGCGAACAACCGTTGCGACAGGTACCCGGCTGCGCCAGATCGTTCGTTCATTTTGAACGGTATCTGTTGCGTAAAAAAGTGATTCGGCGACTCGTATTTGGTCCGCTTGGCTATTATATGCTGCCGGTTGCCCTCTTATATCAGCATGGGCTGTCTTACTTTCGCCGATTTCCGCTTCGCTTATTGTGTCCACCCCGCACCTGTCCGGCATGCGATGCCAGACGCGCCGATTATGCAACCCATTTTTAAAAAGGAGTCCCATGTATCACTATGCCAGAATAATATTCGGTAATATTGCATTTCTTACTCTTCTGTCACTGAATATCCTTGCGCAAGAAACAGGTGGCTATCAAACTTCATTTGCCACCGAGGCAGAAAGAATAAAATTAAGAAACGAACTGATTTCTGATACCATTGAAGGCAACCTCTCGCTGCCACTGGCACAAACAAACGAAATAAAATGGGTTACCGCGTTCTGGGCCATGGAGTTGCTCGGGCACCGCCCTGCTATCGGTCGTCAGGCATTATTTCAAGTCTTTCGAACTTTTCAGGATCGGTTTATCTCGTTGCAGCGAGCCGCGTTGGAAGCCTCATATGCTTTATTTCAAGATGACTTTACGACGGAGATCAAAATAATTGCCGATAGCACCGCCTCGTCAAAACTATTTGCCATGGCTGCACTGCAACTGCTGCGCCAGGACGGCAGCAGGAAAAACCGCGACGCCCTCTTCACTCTTATGCAGAAACGTTTTCCCCAATGGCAGGACGATCCGATTCTCTGGTCGTTAAGCCTGGATTTTCGTCAACCTAACCATGAGCGGTTGCGACTGCGTCCCCCCATGCTCGATTTATTTCGCCACGGGGGTGAGCGAGGAAAGACTAATCTATTCTGCATTCAACGCATCAATCGCGACTACCCCGGCCTAACCATTGTAAAAAAACCCGATAATACCTTCCTGCGCAATCCTGACGGCAGCCTGTTTGCGATCCCCCACTTTACGCGCTCGTTATCAGCCCAGCCGGGCTATCTGACCAACGGCAATACCCCGCAGGGTGTTCTTTCCGTGCAAAGTATCGAAGGGGCCGGGAGCCTTTTCATCGGACCGACACCGGTATTGAATCTGGTGCTGCCCTTTGAAGCCTCTGTGGCAGAGTATTTTCATAATCCAACCATCCAGGATACAGCCTGGACCATTGAACATTACAAAAAGCTCTTGCCTTACAGCTGGCGTAATTATGAGCCCATGCGTGAGGCCTTTTATGCCGGAAAAGCCGGGCGCACTGAAATTATCGCCCACGGCACCACCATCGATCCCGAGTATTATCGCGATAAATCCTACTATCCCTACACACCCTCCCTCGGCTGTCTGACGACTCTGGAACTATGGTCCGGCAAGGATGGACGTCAAATTGTCAGCGACCAATGTGCGCTTATTCATGCGTTCAGGGCTGCCGGGGCCGATGCCGGATATGTCATCATCGTCGAAAAGGACGATAAAAAAGCCCCTGTCACCCTGCAGGAAATCATTATGGATGTATTACGTGCCGAAAGCAGCCTATAACGCCTAGAACCATCAACGAAAGGATTCTTATGCAACGATATTTAATTAAACCCGGTCAAAAAGTAAATCTCGCGAAAATCGATACCAACGATTCTTCCGCCTTCTCAGGAGATAAAAAATCGGCTAAAGGAGAATTAAAAAAATTGAACAAAAAGTTGGAGGCTTTGCAGGAGTTATTATTTGCAGAACATAAACAACGGGTTCTTATTGTTCTTCAGGCGATGGACACAGGGGGTAAAGACGGCGTCATCCGCCACGTTTTTGAAGGGGTCAACCCGCAGGGTGTGCGTGTTGCCAGTTTCAAAGTGCCCACGCCGATAGAATTGGATCACGATTATCTATGGCGCGTACACAAGCACACGCCCGGCAGGGGGGAAATCGTCGTCTTTAATCGCAGCCATTATGAAGATGTACTGGTAGTACGGGTGCATGAACTGGTTCCCGAAACAGTCTGGAGTAAAAGGTATGAGCATATAAATCAGTTTGAGCGCCTGCTCGCTGATGAGGGCACGACCATTCTCAAATTCTACCTGCATATTGATCTGGATGAACAGAAAGAACGCCTGAAAGCGCGCCTCGACGATGCCAGCAAACACTGGAAGTTTAATCCGGACGACTTGAAAGAACGCAAGTTGTGGAAGAATTATATGCAAGCTTACGAGGACGCCATCAGCCGCACCAGTACGGAGTATGCCCCCTGGTATGTGGTGCCGGCCAATCGCAAATGGTACAGAAATCTCATCATCGCATCCATTATGGTCGCCACATTGGAAAAATTAAACATGCAATATCCCAAAATAACTTTTGACCCCAAGAAAATCGTCATTGAATGATGGAACGGTAAAACCGAGTTGTGTCAAAAGTTAATAACACACAGATTTTGCAAAAAATATCAAGGCTGTTGGCTGATTAAGATAGAATTCAAGATATTCTATAAATATTTTGTAATCCCTTGTATTTTTAGTTATATTTACACGAGATCGCGAAACACCGTGGTGGTAAATTTGATGTATATGCGGGCCGATTTATATTCGGTGCATTCACAATCGTTCAGCAGGAATCCTGATTATGTACGATGTGAACTCTGAAGCGGCTATCCGCGAAAAGAAACTCGTTGCGCTGGGTTCGATAATAGCCGCTATCGGATTGACTCTGATAAAAATTACCGTAGGCCTTATCACCGGCAGTCTCGGCATTTTAGCCGAAGCGGCGCACTCGGCCCTGGACCTGGTGGCCGCGGTGGTCACCTATTTTGCCGTGCGCATAGCCGGCAAGCCCGCCGATGCAGAGCATCTGTATGGCCACGGCAAGGTTGAAAACGTGTCGGCGCTGTTCGAGACGTTATTGCTGCTGACCACCTGTGTATGGATCATACATGAGGCCTATGTTCGTCTGTTTGAAAAAATTGTGCCGGTGGATGCTTCCGTGTGGGCGTTTCTCGTGATGGCTGTATCCATTATCGTGGACATCTCAAGATCGCGGGCGCTGTATCGAACCGCCAAAAAATATAAAAGTCAGGCGCTGGAAGCGGATGCCCTTCATTTCAGGACCGATATCTGGAGTTCCTGCGTCGTTATTTTCGGATTGCTTTGCGTCAAAGCAGGTGATTGGTTACCGCAATATGCATTTATGCATAAAGCCGACACCATTGCCGCCATCGGCGTTTCCCTGATCGTAGTATATGTCTCCATTGAACTGGGCGTACGCAGTTTGCGCGCCCTGTTGGATACCGCCCCGAAAGGCATGGTTGAAAAAATAATAAAAATTGTCGAGGCTATCCCCGGCGTCGAAAACATCCATCGTGTGCGGGTGCGCGAATCCGGCTCTCGTACTTTCATCGATGCACATATTCTCGTCGATGGTGAGCAGACATTGGAACAGGTACATCAATTGACCGATACGATAGAAAAAGCCATTCATAACGTTATAGCGAATGGGGACGTCACCGTCCATCCGGAGCCCAAGCCTAAAAAAGCAAAAAAGTTATAAGCGACGGCATGGTGTTGAAGATGGAATCGATGATAGCCCAAGAAATATTCGTCATCGCCTATTAAAAAGAGAATAGTCTTGTTTATTGACATCGCCCGATATGGTTTTTAGGAATAAAAAGAAAAATACCTTTACGCTTTCATCCGCCGTTATTTTCGGGGGCCTGGTTTTCTTATGTTCTGCCCAAATTGTTTTGGGCCAGCAGTACGTTACGGTCAAGCCATCGAAAAGCGATGGTGTGTATAGTCTATTACGCCGCTACCTATTAAAGCCGAACAATGCGGCTGTTGACCGATTTTGGCAATTGAATTCCGATCAACTTAAGAAAGGCCGATATCTTCATTTGCATCAAGAGTATAAACTTCCGGTATATATTGTCTATTACGACGGCGTCAGTATACGATCCAGTATTGGCGTAAACGACATGGCTCTGGCCAGACGTATTCAGGCATATAATGAACAGGTCGTGCGTCATGGATTGAAAAAGAAATCGTACCGTGTCGGTAAAGAACTATGGGTGCCCAGGGACTGGATCAAAGAACACATTATTGCGCGCGAACCGACTATTTACTCGTTGTTTGGACGACACTATGAGGCAGTTCGAAGCGAAACTACCCTGTTGCGAGGCATGGTCTATTATCTGGATGCCGGGCATGGCGGCCCCGATCCGGGCGCTATAGGCAAACGCGGAAAATCCCTTTTATACGAGGATGAATACGCCTACGACATCACGCTGCGCCTGGCCTGCCGCCTGTTACAGCAAGGCGCCAGGGTTTATATGATCGTTCAGGATGAGGACGACGGCATTCGCGATGAGGCTTTGCTGCGGCCGGATCATGATGAAAGCTATTACGGGGGAGTGGCGATTTCGGACGACCACTTTGAGCGTCTGAGCGATCGAACGGAGATTATTAACACACTCTATGAACAACATCAATCGCACGCGCGGGATCAAATACTGATCACCCTGCACGTCGATTCGCGCTCCCGTTCCAAACGGGTGGATATTTTTTATTATTACCAGAAGAACAATCCGGCCAGCAAAAAACTCGCCACGATCTTACTGCAGAAAATCGAAGAAAAATATTCAAAAAAACAGCCGGGCAGGGGCTATCAGGGAACCATGGGCACGCGCAACCTCTTTGTTCTATCCGAGGCGAAACCCACTGCGGTTTATATTGAAGTGGGCAACATAAAAAACAGCAAGGATCAAGACCGGCTGATCATTGCGGACAATCGCCAGGCGGTAGCTAACTGGCTATGTGAAGGGCTGATCAAAGCGGCCCCATAATACAGCACTCATTCATCGGGAAAATTCATGAACACTTATGCCATTATTATCCTCGCCGCCCTGCTTCTGGATTATTTCCTACAGCTGCTGGCAGATTATCTCAACTTGGACCGGCTCGGTGTCGAGCTGCCCGCAGAGTTCCAGGATGTCTACGAGGCGGAAGCTTATGCCAAATCGCAGGCCTATACACGAGCAAATACACAGCTTGGGTTTATCACAAGCACCTTTTCCCTTGTTTTAATACTGGGATTCTGGTTTTCAGGTGGATTCAACGCCCTCGATCAACTCGTCCGCAGTTGGCAATGGCATCCGATCTGGACAGGCCTTTGCTATATCGGCCTGTTAAGTTTTGCCAGAGCCCTGATTTCCCTTCCGTTCAGCATCTATGATACATTTGTGCTGGAAGAACGATTCGGCTTTAACAAAACAACGGTTCGTACCTTTATCCTGGATCTAATCAAAATGCTGGCCCTCTCCCTCCTCATTGGAGCCCCGCTCCTCGCAGGCGTCCTGGCGTTTTTTCAATATGCCGGACAATGGGCCTGGTTATACTGCTGGCTCGCCGTCACTATTTTTTCTCTTTTTCTGCAATATATCGCACCCACCTGGATCATGCCGCTGTTCAATAAATTTCAGCCGCTGCAGGACGGCGACCTGCGGCAGGGCATACTCGATCTGGCGGATAAAGTCCGATTTCCGATCAAAGATATCTTTATCATGGATGGTTCAAAACGTTCCAGTAAAAGTAATGCCTTTTTTACAGGATTCGGTAAAAATAAACGCATTGCTTTATACGATACCCTGATAGAAAAACATCAAACACCGGAACTAATTGCCATATTAGCGCACGAAATCGGTCACTATAAGAAAAAACATATACTGCGGGGCATGCTCACCGGTATTATTCACACGGGTGTTATCTTTTTTCTGCTGTCTATCTTCCTGCAGAACGAAGGATTATTTCAAGCTTTTTATATGCAGGAACAGTCCATTTATGCCGGATTGTTGTTTTTCGGGATGCTCTATTCGCCCATCGAGCTCATTCTATCGCCGCTCTTTAATTATATCTCCAGAAAACACGAATATCAAGCAGACCGATTTGCCGCGGACCACATCGAAAACAGTCACGACCTGATCCGGGCGCTTAAAAATTTGTCGGTACATAATCTTTCCAACTTGACGCCGCATCCTTTTTATGTGTTCTTGAACTATTCTCATCCGCCCATTCTCGAACGTATCAACCAGTTGAAGACCTGATCCTGGTTCACCGGGCACTACCGACCATGCACACTGACGATGGCATAGGCACTTTCCGCCTGAAAAGTACGGCG
>JAFGSU010000332.1 GCA_016934435.1 Candidatus Zhuqueibacterota bacterium
ACTGACCAAATCCAAATACGTTGCGCCGGCGACCGATTATTCGGCGATGATCGAAAAATAATAGGATTCATTATCGATGATTTTGTCGCCCCGGAACTGTGGATTGAATTTTTTTCCATCAAATCAAACGGAATGGGCATCCCGAACTTGCACAGGGATGGCGGTTCCGGGGTGACAAATCCTAATTTAAATGAAGGGAATTCTTCCATGCAGCAAATAATTCGAATACTACGGCTGGGTATTCCATGCCTCGTCTTGCTGACTTTTTGCTCTGAGAAAAAACTACCAACCCCTTCAAATGCACATCCCGAAAGCTGGATGCAAAAAGGTTCGGCGGAATTTCACGGCGCCAAAGTTATCGCTTCGGGGTATTTATCGTGTACGGCCTGCCACGGCGCCGACCTGAGCGGCGGGGATGCCCAAGTCGCCTGCCATGACTGCCATGTTAGCTTTCCGCATCCCGACGAATGGATGAATCTGACTTCAGCGTCCTTTCATGGTGAGGCTATTGCTGCAGATAATTGGAGCATGTCAGGGTGTCAGGGATGCCACGGCAGCGACTATCGCGGCGGTAGTTCCGGCGCATCCTGTTATACCTGTCATGCGGACGAAAACGGACCGGAAGCCTGCAATACCTGCCACGGCAATCAGGACAATGCCGCGCCACCCGAGGACCTTTCGGGCCAAATTAGCCGCACCTCCCTGGGCGTCGGAGCCCATCAATTTCATCTCGATAAAGGCGCTCGCTGTTCGACCTGTCATCAGATGCCGGCTTCATTTGAAGATGCAAGCCACATCGACGCTTCGCCGCAGGCCGAGGTCAACACCGCCCTGGCGTGGCAACGAACCACGGGCCTGTGCACCACCGGCTGCCACAGCGATACTACGAAAAACTACGTCTGGAATAACTGAACGCAGCCGTCAAGTACACGCTGCCGTCGACCCGGTAAGTTCAACCATATCCGCCGTATTCAGATGCAGATTTCGGGCTCTTGTCTCTGATACGGCGTTGCTCTCACCTCATGCAGAAATGTTTTGTCGATACCCCATCTGCCATCTTGGTAAATTTCAAACTTTCAAATAGGGATTATGGCGTTTTTCATGCGCGATAGTGGTGGCGGGGCCATGGCCGGGATGCACCGTGGTCTCATCGGGCAAAGGCCACAGCTTTGTACGCACAGATTGTACGAGCTTGCTGTGCGAACCGCGCGGCAGGTCGGTTCGGCCGATGGATTCGCGAAACAGCGTATCGCCGGAAAAAAGATGACTGTTCGCTAAAAAACAGACGCCGCCCGGCGAATGACCCGGCGTGTGGAGGACTTTACCTTCGAGTGTACCGATGGAAAGCGTCTGTTGATCTGTGAGCCAGTCGGTAATCTTAAAAGCTTCCGGCCGCGGAAACCCAAACAGGGCGGCCTGCAGGGGAATGCTCTTTGCGATCATTCGTTCCTGCCGGTGCGCCATGATCGGTGCAGCAGTGTCTTTATGCAGCGCCGCCACCGCGCCCACATGGTCAAAATGGGTATGAGTCAAAAAAATATATCGGAGGGAATAATTGGATTGCTGAAGATAAGCCAAAAGATCATCCGCCTCATCCGCGGGATCGATGACCATCACTTCACCGGTTTCCGAACAACCAAAAAAATAACAATTTGTCCCTAAAGGACCAATGACCCTCGTCTCCAAAATCACAATTACCGCTCCCGCTTTATTTCATGCGAATGGGTCTGTGTAAATGCCTGTATTCATGCGCCGTCTCAATTACCATGGCCAATCGTACCTGCGCGTTCCGTCGTCAGCGCACGATTAAAAGTTTAATACAATGCGTATAACCTGCAGCCATCATGCGGCAGAAATAAATACCGCTGGGCAACATCTGCCCGGAGCGATCGCGACCGTCGTATTGCAGTCGATAATGCCCCGGGACCTGATGTCCATCGAACAAAGTTGCGACCTTGCGACCGAGCAGTGAATATACGGCGATTTCCACCCGGCCGGGCCGGGCGACGCGCCAGCGCAATTGCGTCGACTGGTTGAAGGGATTGGGGTGGTTCTGCTGCAGATGGAAGTCGATCGGCAGCTCCTCCGTAGCCATTTCGACCGCCGTACCGGGTCCGGTGTGATAGCTTTTACTGTTCATCTGTCCGAAATGATTGACACTCAGTTGCATGTTCGACTGATATGTTTGCGAGCTCAGATGTCCGCCGGCGGCGGTAAAACCATCCCGCTGTAAACGATAATTGCCCTGTGCTTGGATGGCATTTGTACACCAGAGTAATAAAACAATACTGATGACAATAACGATGGTATGTGAGATTTTACGAATAATCATGGGTTCATCCTCAAGCCGGGGTCATTGGAGACCGACGAGCACCTGAATTTTGCCTTCACCGGAAGTCCATCCCTCCAGCGCTTTACCGATAATGGCACCGGTTTTCGGCTCAGATGCCTTCATGGCGTAGCCGGGCGCATCCGATGTGGTCAGCAAATCGCCGGGCCGAATCGGTCCGTTCGCAGCCGTGACTTTGCAGGGCACGATGCCGCTCAACGCCAGCGGATGTCCGCCGACGATGAGGGTGCCGACAATGATGGTGGGTTTGGTGGAAATAATGCCGGCCACGCGGGTGTCGTACGGCTTGGCGCACTTTTTTACGCGGTATTTGCCGTTTTCGTCCACCACCACCACATCGCCGGCCTCGATATCATCGTCGCCAATGACGTTTTCGGCTACATCGCCCCATCCGCCATTGGTGCAGAACGCCCGGCCCTCAACGTAGAGGGCGTAGGCGGATGGTGACGGCGTCGGCCCCAATCTGGCGTGGACACCGTATAGATTGCCCTGACCGAGCAAACCGGTGACCGAGCTGACCCCGCGCACGCCATATCGATAACCATTACCCTCGATGCCGCAGGAATAATCCGAGATCGCCAGATTATTGACTTTAATGACGGCGCCGTTGGCATTGGCTTTGTCTACGGACAGGGGATTGGGAAAATGGCGGCTCTGCAGGGCGTTATCGGCGATGTCGGTCGGACCGACGCCGCCTTCGGCGATCATATAGCCGCTGACGCTGTTGGGGGTGTTCTTGTTGGGAAAGCGGCTGTCATAAGCCGCCCCGGTATAATAGCTTTCCTCCAGCCGCAGGGTCACATCGCCGGAGAGTCCGCCGGCCACCGGGGTGATGCCGTGACTGCCGAACACCGCGGTGATATCGCCGGCCGGGAAGGCCAGATCGATGGCGGCGATGGTGCCGTCCTTGATCATATTACTGGTGATGGCGTTGGTCTCGTCGCGGCGCACAAACCGGGTGTCATAGCTGGAGCCGTCGCGATAACCGGGCTCCAGTTGCAGATTCAGTTCTCCTGTGGCGCCGCCTCCGATGATGCCGCCGGTGGTGAACACCGCTGTGATATCGCCCAGGCTAAAGCCCATGTCCTCCTGCAGAATGCTGTTATTTTTGATGTCCATACTGGTGATTTCGCCATCCTTGATCATGGCGCTAGTGATGACGCCGGCTTCATCCTTGCGTACAAAACGGTTATCATAGGCGATGCCCGACTGATAGTTATTGTCCAGCGCAATGGTGAGCGACCCGGTAGTTCCGCCGCCGGTCAGACCGGTGCCGGTGCTGATCTGGGTGATGGTGCCGACGGGAAAGCCCATATCGACTATCTGGAGGCTGTTGTTCTTGATATTGGTCGAGGTGATGGTCTCTTCGCGAATCATGGCGCCGCCGACCGAGTTGGTCTCTTCGCGGCGCACGAATCTGGAATCATAAGCCTGACCGTTGTAATACTCCGGCGCCAGGGTCAGCGTCACTTCACCGGTCATGCCGCCGCCCGCCAATGCGGGTCCGGCGTTGACCGCCGTGATGGTGCCCATTCCCAGAGAAAAACCGACGTCCTGACGCTGGATGGAACCGTCGGTGATCATATCGCTGGTGACGGTGTTGATGCCGTTGCGCGGCACATAGCCGGCGTCGATTTGATAACGATCATAATAAACATCCGCTTTTTTGCCGCCGAGATGGGCGGCGTCGATATTGTTTTTGGTGGCATCGTCCGCCTGCGAGCGCAGATAGAACTGATCGACGCTGTTATTGCCCAGCATGCCGGCATTGACGGTGTACAGGGACATGGGCGTCAGCAGCACCTGCTTGCGCGGCGAGAGGGTTTCACCGTTCAGCGTCAACTCGATCCAGCGGTCGCTGCCGTCGAAGAGGGTTCTCGCGATCGGCGTCAACCGGCCCAATTCGGCGGTAAAGGCGCCTTTATCCACATCAATATTCAGGTCTTCCTGCCAGAGCCGGCTGCCGCCGCTGACCGCAGACCAGATACCGACATTTGCCTGCACCGTCCCGGTGATGGGATTACCGGCGGCGTCGGTGAGATAGCCCTGATAGGCCAGCACGTGGGATAAAGCAGTGCTCTGTGCGGTGAGAGTAGCATCCGGGATGATTTCAGATGAGGAGCCGGCGGCAGTATCCATCGTTGCCGCCACTTCCTGAGCGCAGGTTCGCTGCGAAACCAAACCGGACATAAAAGCAAAAATCAAAAGCAGCATCATTTTAGCACGGTTCATGTTGCCGTTTCCTCCTGTTGGGGAAAATGATAAACGGGTCATAAAGAACAATATGGATGTTCGTATTCCATCTCCGCATAGTATGTATCGTAATATAATACAAACCAAAGAAGGATTTTGCAGAATTGATTAAACGGCGGGATATAGGCGATTCTCATGGTTGGAGGGGGGAGGATATCCGCTACGTAAAACTCGAAGAGAGTAATTCCGCTTTTTTAGAAGGAGTACCGGATTTTTTAAAGTCCATTCGAGTAGATGTGATTGGAGCTTTTGTCATTTGCTTTTATGTTGTTGGAGTGCTTTTAATTCCTCTGTTCAGCCTGTCTGAAGTATGATTCTCCTGAATCATGGATTTTTTATCTGGAAAGTAGAAAAAATAACCGCGCCGGGTGGTTTTCATTATTATCGCATATTGTGCCGGTGTATCACAAGGATGGTTGCGCCATGACATAAGGGGGCCTGTTTAAAGCCTGGATATCAGTACGAGGCTTCAGACCTAAGGCGTAGCAGGATTATCGCAAGCAGTCCACGCTTGTGCTAATTACTGCGAGTTGATATTGGCAGAAAGGCCATTATTCACGGAAGGACATAAAAAAAAGATTGTCATTGCGAATCCGCCGCAGGCGGATGAAGCAATCCCCGCCAAAAGGGAGGTGATCCAAAACCCCGCCCTTGCAGCGGAGATCGCCACGCTCCACGGCGGATATATTTTAGTATCCGACTCAATCGCTCCGCTCGCGATGACAAGGAGGCGCTGTCATTGCGAGCGAAGGAACAGGGCATGAAAAAGGGCAGCGGTCACCATGGAGCGAAGCAATCCCCGCCAAAAGGGAGGCGATCCAAAACCCTGCCCTTGCAGCGGAGATCGCCACGCTCCACGGCGGATCGATTTTAGTATCCGACTCAATCGCTCCGCTCGCGATGACAAGGAGGCGCTGTCATTGCGAGCGAAGGAACAGGGCATGAAAAAGAACAGCAGCCGCCATGGAGCGAAGCAATCCCCGCCAGAATGGAGGCGATTCAAAACCCTGCCCTTGCAGCGGAGATCGCCACGCTCCACGGCAGATCGATTTTAGTATCCGACTCAATCGCTCCGCTCGCGATGACAAGGAGGCGCTGTCATTGCGAGCGAAAAAACAGGGCATGAAAAAGGGCGGCAGTCACCATGGAGCGAAGCAATCCCCGCCATGTCCTTCGTTGAGCGACGCAAAAATGACATCCTCCACGCAATGATATTCGCTTTTTATCTTTGCGGGAATAATTTAGAATTATATTACAATCAATTTCTTCTGCGGCTCCGACAAAAACTCACATCCAGTCTCCGTCACGATCACAATTTCTTCCATAGTGACGATGCCGTACCCGGCCACGGTCAGGCGCGGCTCGATAGTATAAACCTGGCCCGCCTCCACCTTTAAAAACGGCAGATTTTTGTATCGTTCCCATTGCGGGCACAGCAGTCCGGCGCCGTCGTGGGCGCTGCGGCCCACCTGATGCCCGAGGG
>JAFGSU010000333.1 GCA_016934435.1 Candidatus Zhuqueibacterota bacterium
AATTACGCTTCACCGGCGGCAGCCAGATCACCGGCCCGCGCGGCGAGATTCTCATGCACGCTCATAAAAGCCACGAACAGGTAGGCGCCGTCGATTTTAAACCTGAAATCGCGCGTGAAAAATGGCTGACCGATCAAAACCATCTGTTACAGGATCGCAAAACGGCGTTTTATTCCAGGTTGTAGGTGTGAATCCTTTTTGTGTACGAAAAATGAGTAGGAAAATAAATGAATAAATCGAAAGCTTAACATCAGAGGGTGTCCAAAAAGATCAAAAAATTTTAAAAATCCAACGTTATATAGTATCCAATCGTCTCCATTTATTGTATAGAGCCTGAAAAGCATGTCTGTTATTCCATCCATCAAACGCCTCATCAAGCATTCGGCGGTATACGGATTGGGGCATATACTCACCCGATCCATCGGTTTTTTCCTGCTGCCGCTCTATACCAACGTCTTCACCGCCGATGCCTTCGGCATTGTCGCTTTGATGGTGACCTATCTAACGATTTCAACGCTGCTGTATAGTTACGGTCTGGATGCCGGATTCATGCGCTATTACATCCTCGCCGAGGACCGACCCGGGCGACGATTAGTATTCAGTACGGCCTTTGTTACCCTGTTCATCTCCAGTCTGATCTTTTCGCTATTATTGTTTTCTTTTGCCGGTCCTTTGAGTCGAATTCTATTTACCCCGGCGTCGCAGATGCTGAGCATCGATCTGCCGCTGTTGTTGCGTTTGCTCGCCGGTATTTTATTTTGCGATACCGTCGCCTTCATACCGCTGCTGGTACTGCGTGCGGAAGAGAAATCGTGGCCGTTTATCGTCATAAAAATCGCCAGCGGCTGCGTCAATTTCGCCGCCAACATTCTCTTCATCATCGGCTGGCATATGGGGGTGGAGGGCGTATTTTACGCCAATTTGACGGCATCGTTGGCGACACTGATGTTGGCCATCCCTATCATCTATCAAACAGTTGTGCTGCAATTTTCCTGGAGGTCGTTACGGGAGTTACTATCGTTCGGAGCGCCGTTTATTTTAGCCGGAATTGCCATTGCCGTCATGGACTCGGTGGATCGCATTTTCCTCGAGCGGCTGCAATCGGTGCAAACCGCGGGTCTGTACAACGCCGGCGCCAAACTGGGGATGATCATGGGACTCTTTGTCGCCGCTTTTCGTTTCGCCTGGCATCCTTTTTTTCTCGCCACCTGCAAACAAACGGACGCGAGGCAGATATTCAGCAAAATTTTCACCTATTTATTGCTCGCCGGTTTCACACTTTTGTTGTTTATTACCTTTTTTATCGATCCTCTGGTCAGGCTCCGGTTTCTGGGTTATACGGTGTTCGGCAATGCGTTCTGGTCCAGTACGGCTATTGTGCCCCTTATAATGCTGGCTTATCTGTTTCACGCTGCTTATCTCATTTTTGAAGCGGCGCTTTACCTGTATAAAAAGAGCCTGATTATCGCCCTGATAACTACAGCCGGAATGATCGTGAATATCCTGGCCAATGTGCTGCTTATTCCGCATCTGGATATGTTCGGCGCGGCCTGGGCGCGCGTGATCGCCTATACGTTTATGGCCGCAGGATTGTACTATTTTAGTCAGAAATATTACCATGTATCCTATGAATGGCCGCGGCTGCTTCGCCTGTTCTTGATTGTCGGTATCCTGCTGTTTCTCAACAAGACGCTGTTAGCAGACTCGAGTTGGCCGGTGCAGCTGGGCTTGTTTTTATGTTTTCCGATTATCCTGTTCTGTAGTGGTTTTTTCACCAGGCGTGAATTGGAGAAATTCAGGCAAATACTGAAACAGTACAGTGCCCTATTATTTAATCAGGAGAAATCTTGAACATCTATTACGCCGCTTCCATCGCCGGCGGCAGAGCGTATCTCGGCGCCTATCGGTTGATGGTGAAATTCATTCAGGATCAGGGACACAGGGTCCTGACCGAGCACATCATCGCCGAGGATGTCTTGGAGCAGGAAAGCCGACTGACGCCGTCGGAAATCTATCGCCGGGATGTAGCCTGGCTGGCCGATTGTGATGCGATGATCGCGGAGATCTCCAATCCCTCTCTCGGCGTCGGCTACGAAATAGGCTATGCCCTCGATTTAGGCAAGCGGATTTTGTGTTTGCACAAAGAAGGTCTTTTTATTTCCCGGATGATTATCGGGAATGATCGAGCGGGACTGAATATTGCAGCGTATGCTTCGGATGAAGAATGGCAACAGCAGATTGCGTATTTTCTGTCTGCAGGGGCTTGATCCGTTTTATTCACCCATCATGGATTTGAGCGATATGGAATCCACCGGTCGCACCATTTTACATCTCGATATGGATGCCTTTTTTGCCGCTGTCGAGCAGCAGGATCATCCGCAGTGGCGCGGTAAACCGCTGGTGGTAGGCGCCGATCCAAAAGGCGGCAAAGGCCGGGGCGTGGTGTCCACCTGCAGTTATGAGGCGCGCGTCTATGGCATTCGCTCCGCCATGCCCATCTCCACAGCCTATCGTCTATGCCCCACCGCTGTGTACGTTCTGCCACGCGGTGGGCGCTACGCTCAGGTTTCGCGACAAATTATGAGCCTGTTGCGCGATTACAGTCCGGATGTCGAACAAATCAGCATCGATGAGGCTTTTCTGGACATCACATCGACGCAAAAGCTGTTTGGGGGCGCTGAAGCGCTGGCGCGGCAGATAAAATCTCAAATAAATGAAAAAACAAAACTTACAGCATCTGTTGGCATCGCCCCCAATAAATTTACCGCCAAAATAGCCTCCGATTTACGAAAACCGGACGGTTTGGTCATCGTAAAGGCCGATGAACTCTTAACTTTTCTCGCGCCGCTGGAAATATCCCGGCTGTGGGGTGCAGGACCTAAAACGGTGCCGCAGCTGCAGGCCATGGGGATTTATACCATTGGCGACATGGCACGATATTCGCAACAGCAATTATTTGAGCGATTGGGACAGCCGGGTTTGCATTTCTGGCGCCTCGCCAACGGCATCGATGATCGTCCCGTGGGAGGCGCCGCCGATGCCAAATCCATCAGTCGCGAAACAACGTTTGAACACGATATTGACGATAATGAGCAGATGCGCGACTGCCTGTTCTATCTGTGCGACGATCTCGCTTATGAAATGCGCAAGAAACGATTGCGCGGCCGTACGGTAACCCTGAAAATACGATTGGATGATTTTTCTACATTCAGCCGGTCGCAAACTTTTGATCACGGCACAGACAATAGTGATGAAATGTTTCAGCGTATCAGCGAGCTTTTTCAGAGCTTTGATCGTGGCGGCAAGTGCGTGCGCCTGCTCGGTGTGGCCATGTCGCATCTGCAGCAGGGTGTCGGACAGATGGACCTCTTTGCCGAAAATGATGAAAAGCGAGACAGAATGGATCGGGTCATGGATCAGGTGCGTAAAAAATTCGGCATGGATGCCATTCATCGCGCCAGCCTGTTGAAAAAGCGACGCGATTCCGGCTGGATTCGCGAATGAGACGATGCCGCCCGAATCGACGCTCTGTTGGCAATTTTTTGCATGACTTTTCCGTTCCTGTGGCCACGCGAAAGAGCTGTTAGCCCGTATCGAAGCTAATTTAGCCATTTTTTGCATGGGCTTTGTTTGGTGGGGGAATAGGCTAAATAATCCTTGTGGAATGAATCGCGTATAGGAAAATATTTGACCGCTAACGAATATAAAATAATCTGGCATCGGCTGAAAATCATGACGCCGGGGGAGGTCTGGTACCGCTTCAGCCGCAACATCAAGGCCAGGGCGCAGAAGAGCCGTAAGAACGGATCGCGACGGCAGTGGCGCGATTTTTTGCGCGATCCGGACCTGGCCTCGCTCGACGGCGCAATCCACCTGCTGGAAGATATGCAGGGGCGCAGCGTCTTTCCCTGGCAGAAGCTGTCGACGGATGAAATTTCCCGCTTGTTCCGGGATCAATGGCCCAACGTCAGAACCGCCGCTATTCACGCCGCCGACGACCTTTGCGCGCACCGGTTCCGAATATTCAATCGTCAGCTCTCGTTCAACGGTAGAATCGACTGGCATTATGATGTTCTAACGGATAAACGCATCCCCCTGAAGCACTGGACCGACCTGCCCTACTGGCAATCCGATCTGGCGCCGGGCGTCAAGTATATCTGGGAATTGAATCGGCTGCAGCATTTTGTCGTCCTGGCCAAAGCGTTTTTATTGACCAGTGAAGAGAAATATGTCGAGGAACTGCACGCGCAATGGCAGGATTGGCTGGAACAAAATCCGTCACCATTCGGCATCAACTGGACCAGTCCGCTAGAGTCGGCCCTGCGCATCATCTCGTTCACCTGGGGCCTGCAGATGTGCAAAAACAGCCATTACATCACGGCGGAATTTTATATGCATATTCTGCAATCCATCAGCGAGCATGCCGAGCACGTAGCGGGAAACCTGTCCTATTTCTCCTCCGCCAATAATCACCTGCTCGGCGAAGCGCTGGGTCTCATTTATGCCGGCTGTTACTATCCGGAGTTAAAAGCGGCGGGAAAATGGCGAGAGCTCGGATTTTCAATCTTCTTCGATCAAATAGCGAAACAGGTTTTTGCCGACGGCGTCCTCAAGGAGCAGACGACCTATTACCAACGATACGTTTTTGATTTTTGTCTTTTGGCCATGATCGCTGCCGATTATTGCGATGAGAAGATGCCGGGTGAATTACTCAAGCGCATGGAAAAGATGGCCGAGTTTGTGCGCGCACTGATGATGGAACCGGCTGATGTGCCGGAAATCGGCGATGCCGACGGCGGCGAAACCCTGCATCTCAGCGAAAATAATGCCAACCCCTACGGTGTTTTGCTGGCGGAAGCGGCCCTGCTTTTCAATCGCGGTGATTTCAAAGCTAAAGCCGCACCGTGGTGCGAACAGCTGTTCTGGCTCTTTGGAGAAGAGGTGCAGGAACGGTACGAAGCCATCATTCCCGAAAATAATACCTCCCTCGTAGAGAAATTTGATAAAGGCGGCTATATTATTCTGCGCACGCGTGCCGGCGCTCTGCCCCAGCGCGCCGTCTTTGATGTCGGCCCGTTAGGATTGGATGCCATGTCGTCGCATGGACATGCCGACGCCCTGAGCCTCATCCTGTCCGTGAATGGGGTCCCCGCCCTCATCGACAGCGGCACCTATACCTATCGCGGTAACCGAAAATGGCGCGATTATTTTCGCAGCACCCGGGCGCATAATACGCTGGTAATCGACGGCATCAGTCAATCCGAAATGGTAGGACCCTTTCAGTGGGGTCGGCGTGCTCAGACCCGGTTGCTATCCTGTTCCGTGACCCCGCAGCGCAGCCGGTTGGTCGCCCAGCACGACGGCTACCGACATAAAGGAGTCATGCATACAAGGCAGATACTTTTTAACCATGTCGATCGATGGACTGTTGAGGATATCATAGAGGGCAACGGCCGACACACCATCGAGGTGCTCTGGCATCTAACACCGTGCCGCTATGATCTGACGCAGGATGGCAGGGCCGTCTTTTACTTTCCGCAGTTTTCCCTGACGTTTACCAGCCATTCGCAAAAAACCTTACACCATGAAATCATCTCGAGCGAAACGAAACCCATTCAGGGATGGTTTTCACCTGAATTTGCCGTCAAAAAGAAAAATCCGGTTCTTACTATCAGCACAACCGCTATGCTGCCGGTACATATTTTCACCGAAATCGTGGTTGAAGAGGGGGATCATTTAATTTAAACCTAAACTGAGCGATTCATCACAATCTGAGGTGTCCAAAAAGTAAGATAACAGCAGTCGAATATAGTTAAGTGAAGGCATGGCCCCCCTCATCCTGTCCTTCTCTCCGCCAAAAATCGGACGGACAGGCCCCTTGAAAAACCGGGGGGAGAAGGCACTGATAACTTAGGATATATACATTTTTTGGACAACCTCGGAAGGTAAATAATCGCGAATAAATCGCACAATGCAAGCTTAAAAATAACAAGCCTATGAACGTTAAAACATGTTTGCCACTCGTCATCGCCGCCTTTATGGGCATAATCGTGATCGTGCTGTTCTATCTGGGCCAACCGTTATCCCAATACGCATTCTGGATCGCGCTCGGCAGCGCCGGACTCGGCGCCGCGGCTGCCTGGTATCTGATCAGCATTTTTCGTCAACGGCAAAGGATGGGCATGCCCGCGACGAAAACAGAGATGACCATCGGTCTGCCCTGGCAGTTGAACATGCTTTTCCTGTTCAACACGCTGCACAATATCTCGGCCCTGACCCTGCTCGATCCTGAGAAAGCCCGTTCCACCATCGAACAACTTGCCGAATTGATCCGACTCTTAAATGACATCAACAAGAGTGAGCGAACCCTGTTGGCTCAGGAAGTGCGCTGTGCCGAACGGTTGCTGGCCATCGAGGCAGCGCGACTGGGAGATCGGATGAGCATCGGCAAGGAGATTGCGCCGGAATGCATGGAAGAATCGTTGCCCAGTCTGATATTGTTGCCCCTGGTTGAAAACGCCATCCAGCACAGCGTCGAGTTGAGCGAGGAGACAGTGCACATCACGCTACGCGCTTATTATCACCAGCAATGGTTATTTCTTGAGGTAAGCGACAGCGGAAAATCCACTGCGAAAATTGCATCCGATACTTCCAGCGTCGAGTCGAGATTGGCCGGGCTCCATCCACTCCTGCAAAAACACTACGGCAACCGATACGTCCTCAAAACAATCCCCCTTTCCCCGTCGGGAACCATGGTCCGGCTGCAGCTTCCCCAAAAGTATCTTGGGTGAAATCAAGCCATCAGGCCGCAAGAGGGCGTATTTTCCCCACCCGCAATGAGAAAGTATTGGCATTGTTTTGGCACGATGGTTGCCATATTTTTTATGGAACTGTGTGTCCTGCTTTCGGTTTAATGGTTAAGTTACGATTTACATTTTTACATGGGTGAACCAACGATGTTGTTATTTAAAAGGGGTTGTGTATTATTCTGGGGCGTTTTTTTCTTTTATTTTTTCAGCTTGTTTGCTTCTCAGCCTCGCACACATTTTGCAGTCATCATTTTGCCCGCAGATCATGCCGGCGCTGAACAGTATGCTTTATACCGGCAAAAAGCGGCGGAAGCCGTGGACTGGCTCTCGCTGCAACCGGAGGGGCGGTATTTGCCGGCCGATTCGCTGTCATCATTTTTTGCAGAGCCCCTCACGCCTCTCTTTGCCGATGAATACGATCCTTTCAGTCTCGCGGCCGTTAATCGGCAACTCGGTCTCCAGTCGTTGCTATTCTGTTCTTTATATCTCGAAGCCGGGGCTGAATATTTGCGAATAGATGCTTTCGGATTTCCCGATGGTATTTTCACCGAACGAATTCAAATACGATTATCGGATTCGCCGGAATGGAAATGGGACAGAATTTTCGCCCGTTCCTTCAAACCATTGCTGCAGCTGTGGCAAAAGACCGATCCTGTATGGCGTCAACCCTTTCCGCCGGATGTGAATGGCCTGGTGGTTCTCACCGATGCGCTCGACGACAGCCTCTATTTGCGCCATTGCCGGACTTTTATCTCCCGCCTGCCCGTTGATGAGAGCAAAAAGCCGCTGCGATTGAAGGTATTGGACCGATCGGTGGCGCTGTCAACGCCGGAGGTTTACCCCAATGGGTTTGCCCTGATCGATCGCACCGCTGCGGAATATCTGTTTTATCTGCAAGAAAAGAACTCGGCATTGAATGCCGTCCTGCTGGTCCCCCCGGACTCGCTGTACCGCCGGCACGTCTGTGACTGGCAGCTGCCCATGCTGCCCGCCATACCGCAGCTCACACGCCTGCAGATGACGGCGGACAGCCTTATGCTGCAGATCGCCGGGCGGGTGTTTTTTTATCCACCGCAGGACACGCGAGGACTTGAGCTAACTCTCAACCTGCCGGCGGATCGTTTCGCAG
>JAFGSU010000334.1 GCA_016934435.1 Candidatus Zhuqueibacterota bacterium
GCATGAACCTGGTGTCAGTCCCTGGTACCAAAGTATCGATTTTCCCGGTAGCATTCAAATCGGTTACCTGGGGAATTTGCTGCGGCAATACCAGTGGTGGCGACTCAAACCAGCGCCGGAAATCGTGGCCGAAGAGCCGGGCGAGAACAAGGCGCATGATTTTATTTCCGTAGTCAAAACCGATACCGATGATCTGATGATGGCTTATGTACCGGCCCGATTAACCGTCAAATTATTTAATCGCCGTAAATTGAATTATGCGGGGCAATGGTTTGATCCGGTTAACAATCAATTTTCAGCAGCGAAACCAGGTGGGAGGCTGGAATTGCTGGAATTGGTACCGCCGAAGGATGGGGATTGGGTGTTGGTGTTGGAGGAGAACTAAGATATAAAAACACGATAAAATAGTCAACAGATTTTTTCATATTCTGGCGGATAATAAGGGTATTCTATGTGCTCCCGCTTTAAGGCTTCACATTAATGACGCTGTTGATTTTATCTTCATTTAAGCTGCCGCGCCTTTCTTGTCCAATGATTTTCCGCTAATAATCGACCAGGTAGCCATAAAAAGGATAATCAAACAAATCAGCAGGATTCCTGTCGGGATAAATACGCCCACTTTCCAGTTTGAAACCACCCATAACTTTAATGATGGTTCTTCCCCGCGTTTGATAAAGTAATCGATTTCGCTCCATACTTCAAAAAGGTTTTTGGGGGATACCCACACTTCTATTTGTTCATCTTCTGCGCCTTGAAGTACCAGGAGTCCTTCATCCTCCGCGTTTCCGACAATTTTCCCGCTGGGACGATGCCCTTCACGGATAAATTCGCCAGCGATGGTTGTCGAACTGACATCATTTATGTTCGTTGCTTTGTAAGTGGCGACCGGAAGAATCAATATGAGTTTTTTGACAACGGTGGCCTCGATCCGATTCGGATTCACGCGAGTAAGATCGATGGTAAAGGATATAATTTCCAATAAAGATTGATTCCCGATTTAAAAATTTTTAATATGACAGAATGATTCTTCGTCAGAATAATTAAATCAAAAATTAGTCTGTCGGTAAAATATTCTGACATAAATTCATTTGTTTAGCGCTCGATCCGCGTTCGCTCAAAATAACCCGATCGAGGAGCGCCGTGCACAAGTTTCTTGCTTTATTAGGTAACCGACCATAGCATGATAAAAAGGACAGGATAACCGAATGAATCAGGATTAACAGGGAGCATTCGTTTAGTCAGTTCATGTTTTTTATAAGTGTAATGCCATCCATATCAAGATTGCAAATCGACCTCGAGCATGGGAGGTGTGAATTTTGAGTTTTTAATCAGTATGCTCATTCATCAGTTACAAGGTTAGACCTTATTCCTGAACCGAATGTTGAAGTATATCACCCGGATGTTAAAAGTCAAGAAAAAAAGTTTTACCAACTGATCCGGATCGGCAAAATCGAAGAAACGTCTGAACTTCATGAGTGGCTCGGATTATAAAAATTATGGCTACGCCGCCGCCGACGTTATTTAGAAAAATTAAAATCGCCTTCCCCGTTATTAAAACTGACGCAACCGATTGAAGAGGGCCTTTTCAATGGCAATCTTATTTCTTCTCAAATGGTTTACATAATCCACAACCTGGCGAAGCCAGAACCATAATGACAGAAAAATGTTTTATTTTTCTGTCATCCATTTTTCTGTCATGATGGTTTTTGCTTGTTCAGGTCAGAAATTTCAATCAGAGTCTGGGTCATGATTTTTTGACGGGTATCATGGCCGGTCCCATGAACCAAAACGTCAGTAGAAAGAAAAACAGTTCAAAGAGCAGGTTGCTGTTTTTCGCCGGATTTCCTTTCAATCGGCTTATGACCGCATCCCAGGTATTACCAAACAGGTTGCCAAAATAGATCATCCGTATAAACATAAACAAGTGCATCGCTGTTTTTTCGCCGTAAAAGTCAAAAAATCGGGCCGTCATGTCAGCGTCTGGTTTTCGATTGGTTTCGGCATAATGCTGGGCATACAATAAAGCGGTCAATTCAAAGTCTGATGCATCGGCGTGAAACTGGAGATTGAGCATATTTCTGATTTCTTCTTCGCTGATACCACACGCCACGGCCTGTTTCGCATGAAACCATTCACAATAGATGCATCCATTCACCCCGGTGGTCACCATCATTATTTTCTCAATAAAAGTTTTGCTGATTTTCTTATTTCGCAATGCCCCAACAATGGTGGGTATGCTATAGATAAGGAAATAAATATCTTTGAAAAATATGCCGGCGGTGAATATTTTTTTGTCAAATTTCTGTTTCACTTCTCTGCTCCGGCTTGCTCCAAATCGGCAATGATAATCTTTTTCATCCCGAGCATCACCGGCGTCGTCTTTTGCGGATTCCGGGCCATGAGCTCTCCCATATTCGCCGGAGTAATTTGCCAGGAAACGCCATATTTATCCTTCACCCAGCCACATTGTTCTGCTTCGGGTACCGCGGAAAGCTTGTCCCAGAAATAATCAATTTCCGGTTGATCCTGGCAATTGACAATAAATGACACCGCCTCATTGAAGCTAAAGTTGTGGGCATGGGCGGAGTCCATTGCGGCGAATTCCTGGCCTTCAAGAGAAAATTGGGCATATTTCACTGTTCCGGGCTTGTCAGGCGCCTCGCCCTCCAGATAGCGCGCCAGGACTTCCGCTTTGGTATCGCGGAAAACCGAGGCATAGAAACCAATCGCCGCTTCGGACTGGCCGCAAACAGCACCGACAAACATCAGCGCCGGCATAATCCGCTGCTCAAAAGCGCCTTCGGTGTGAATCACCTGCCAGGAAACGCCAAATTTATCCTGCACCCAGCCATATTTCTTGCTGAAGGGATACTCCCCAAGTTCCATCATCACGAATCCGCCCTCGGAAAGCTTTTCCCAGAGCTGGTCGACCTCGGCGACCGTCCGGTAGCGGGCATGGAATGAAATCGAAGGATTGATTTTGAAATACGGCCCGGCACTGATGGCCATCAACTCATAGCCCATTATCCGAAAACCAACTATTTCGGCATCACCCGAGGGGGTATCCTTGATCGTGTTGATAAAGTGGATGCGGGAATCATCGAACAGTGCCGTGTAAAACTCGGCTGCGGCTTTGGCTTCTTTATCGAACCATAAATGGGGGATGATTTTTTGCATGGGTTTAATTCTCCTTAGGATTATTTATTGTCAAAGTGACATTTTTCAATAATACTGCCGGATATAACCAAACGCCTTATCGAACAAATCCTGGTCTTTGATCTGGTATTTCACGTAGATCACCTTGCGCAGGGCTTTTTGGACTTCGCGTTCGCCGGCCCGGGTATTTTGCCAACCGGGAAAGCGGACCATACGCACGATTTCGTCGATGTCGGTGACAATTCGTTCGACCATTACCGGCGTCTTGCCCGTTTTCACCTCAGTGAACAGCTCGGTCAGCGCTGCTTTGGCTTTAGCCTGTTCATCGAGCGGATCCACCTGCTTTTCGGCCTGCACGACTTCCCGGGCCAACGTTAACAACTCCTTGAGAAAATCAATGCTGTGAAGCAGACCTTGCTCATGTCGCTCCTTCAGCTTTTCCAGACGCTCGCCCAGGGCAATGAATTGCGGATTGTGCTTGTGTTTGCGCAGACGGGCAATCAGTTTGATTTCAAGCGCTTTGCTGCGTTTATCCGCATCCCGGTCGCCCAGCAGCCCTTCCAGAATCTCGGCATCCATCACCAAAGTGTCCAGATCATCGCGTACCGTTTCCAGATGCACATTTTGATGGACCAACTCAATCGTCTTGGCCCCCAGAGCATGCCAGAGCAGCTTGCCGTTACCGCTGGGTGGTTTCACCGATTCGTAGACTTGGGTTAGCCACTTGTAATCGGTTTCATAAGGTCCCAGACAGGGGTCCGGTGAAAGCGCTTCCCACAACCGGGAGAGCACCGAATATTCCGCAGCAAATTGATCCCGGGTCGCGTTATCCGGCAGGCAGTCCTGGGCCGCTATCAGCCCTTCGTAGCCGCCCACCGCGCGATCAACATTGGGAAAGAACGCCAGGCATTTGGTCACCACGCCGGGTAACTCTTTCTTAAGCTCATCCAGGTTGGTGATGACCTTGAGCACCGCTTTTTCGTCGAAATCGAGGGCCGTGGCCACGTCATCGAAGATGCCGAGGTAGTCGACAACCAGACCATGCGTCTTGCCAGTGAAGATGCGGTTGGTGCGACAGATGGCCTGAAGCAGGCTGTGATCTTTCATCGGCTTGTCGAGATACATGACCTGCAAAATCGGGGCGTCGAAGCCGGTCAAAAGCTTGGAGGTCACAATGAGCAACTTGAGCGGATCGTTCGGGTCGCGAAACCGATCGAGGAGTTTTTCTTCCTCATCTTTGGCCAGCTTCCACTCTGAATAGTCATCTGACTTTCCGCCCTGGGTATGCATGACAATGGCACTGGCTTCCGGATCGATTCGTTCGTCCAGCGCCTTTTTGTAGAGCACACAGCATTCCCGATCAAACGTGACCACCTGCGCCTTGAAACCATTCGGCTCCACTTTCTCCCGGAAGTGTTTGACAATGTGCTCACAGATGGCGTTCACCCGTACCGGTGCTTTGATGAGCACCGCCATCTTGGCCGCCCGTTTCGCCAGATCATCCCGGTCTTCTTCACTTAATTCATCGGTCATTTTCGCATAGGCTTCGTTGATCGCTTCCTTATTAATATGCAGCTTGACATCCACGGCTTCGAAATGCAGCGGCAGGGTGGCCTTATCCCGAATCGAGTCCTGAAAAGAATAGCGACTCAGGTAGCCTTGTTCATCTTCGTTGGCGCCAAATGCCCAAAATGTATTGCGATCCCGTTTATTAATCGGCGTACCGGTGAGACCAAAGAGAAAGGCATTTGGCAGGGCGTCGCGCATTTTACGCCCCAGATTGCCTTCCTGGGTCCGGTGCGCCTCGTCCACCATCACGATGATGTTCGAACGGTCGTTTAGCCGGCCGTCGGCTTCGGCGAATTTGTGAATGGTGGTGATGATGATCTTGCGGATATCGGCAGCCAGCAGACTTTGCAGCTCCTGCCGGGTGGCCGCGCCAATCATGTTGGGAATATCAGCGGCATTGAACGTCGCTGTGATCTGGGTATCGAGGTCGATCCGGTCAACCACAATCATGACTGTAGGATTGCCCAGTTGACGGTGCATCCGCAGCTTTTGTGCCGCGAATACCATCAGCAGCGACTTGCCCGATCCCTGAAAATGCCAAATCAGGCCTTTTTTCGGATAGCCATTGATCACACGGGCCACGATCAGATTGGCCGCTTCGTATTGCTGATAGCGACAAATGATCTTGATCCGGCGGTGTTTTTTATCAGTCGCAAACAGGGTAAAATTTTGCAGCAAATCCAGCACGATGTGTGGCTGCAGCATGGCCCGAATGGCGCGTTGAACAGCCAGCAAAGTGCCTTCTGACTTATCGTCGGCCACATGCCACGGTCCCCAGATATCGATGGGCATCCGGATTGAGCCGTAGCGAAAACATTTGCCTTCGGTGGCAAAGGAGAAAACATTGGTGACGAACATCTGCGGGACACTCTGCTCGTAGCCATCGTGGATATCACTGGCGGCGTCGACCCAGGTAACGGCCGGACGCACCGGGGTCTTGGCTTCGCCAATGACCAGCGGAATACCATTGACCAGCAGCAAAATATCGAATCGACGGCCACCCTCTTTTACCGGATAGACCCACTGGTTGGTAACCACGTAATCATTATTGCTCAGATTTTCGAAATCGATGAGGCGTACCGGGGTGTGTTCGCCGCGCTCGCCAAAGGGCATGGACTTATCACCCCGCAGCCATTCGGCAAACAGCTCATTGGCACGCACCAGACCTTCGCTCTGTACCGACAACGGCAGGGTGCGCAGGCGGTAGAGGACCTCGTCGGCGCGATCCGGCTGGGCGTCGATTTCCGGATTCAGGCGAATGAGGGCCTCACGCACCAGCGGTTCCACCAACACCTCGTGCTGCTGGCGCGGTAATTCATCGGCGGCAACATAACGCCAGCTTTTGAACTTCCCCCCGTAAGGGTCGCGGGTATCGGCAACCATGTTCGCCGGAATCCCGTCGCGAAGCGTGTCGAGAACCAGTTGTTCAACCGTATTTTCTTCATTGAAACCTGTCATTCCATTACCTCCCAATAGCCGGTTTTCCTTGAGCCGATTCGTCTCAGAATGCCCGCTTTCTTGAGTTTGCTGATGTTTCGCATCACCGTCGTTCGTTCTTTCCGGGTCAATTCAATCAGTTCATCATAGAAAATGGCCGGATTTGACTGGATCAACCCCGACGAGCGCACCTGGATTTCGGTTAAATTTATATGTGCAAATTCTTCCGGCAGTTGCACTTATAAGGCATTTGTTCCGGCTAGGGTCAATGTTTCTACTCGCTGCCGATGGACAGTCAACATTTTTTCCAGTTGGCTGACAGAATTGCTGAGCAACTGATTAATCCGGGTGACATCCGCCTGCTCAAGCCCCGGTATCGAGCCGTCGTCTGCGACTCATAGATAGAGAGAGCCTCCCTCTGAGTTTGCGAACTCGGCCATTTCCGAAGCCAGCGACTCCGCATTATGGACATCCACCTTAGACTGGCGGGTGATATCTTCGCCAAGGGCAATCGGTTTATGAAATTCGGTGGATTTAATTATATCGCCAATGTGTATTTTAAACGTTAAATATTTTTATTCTATGAAACTGGATAATCTAAGGAAAAAAATTCTGTATTTCACGAACCAAATTTTAGACATTCTACCGTTGAAATTGTCGAGAACCATCTGTTTGATAGAGTTTTCTTCTTTAAACATGGGCGATTCCTAATTCATGATTGTTAATCGAAATCCTTAGAGTGCGTAGTAACGAAATATGGCTGTCAATTTGAGAAATTTTCCTCTCGAATGACTCGAAATTTCTTACGAACTCTTGTTGTTTGGGTAGCGGTGGTAAAGGAAGCACCTGTCTCTTAATACCTTTTGTGTTTAAGTTATAATTCCCTGCACTTGATCGTATTTCGTGTCGCAAAGTTCGTCTTATCAAGGATGATGAAAGTGCTGCGTGCAAATATTTGGGGAGTAGGATTTCCGTATTAGGTACAAGACGTATTAAATACGACGCATAAACGCAATTTTTTATAGGTTGTTCCACGACTGCAGTCCTTCCAACGTACTCTGGATTACCATTGGTCCTAACAATGAGCAC
>JAFGSU010000335.1 GCA_016934435.1 Candidatus Zhuqueibacterota bacterium
GAAATCACCAATGATATCGTTGCCATCGGGCACGTCAAAGTCGTTTCTGATACCGGCATCACTCTGTTCACCGAAAAACTGGCGTATAATCAAAAGACGGAAAAAATATTTTCTGATGTGGATGTGATGCTGATAACCGACAGAGGCGATACGCTTTACGGCGTTGGTTTTGAATCCGACAAGCAGCTGCATTTCTGGCAAATAATAAAGCCGCGCGGCACTTCGCATAAGAGCCTTGATTTATCGGGGGAGCAGTTTCGTAAATCGCGCCCCGATACCACATCCAAACCGCCCTCGGACAGCCTGGCGGCGAAGGATTAGCGGGATTGTACCGGGACGGGATGGATGGTTACTTTTAGTGATTCGAATAGAGTGTGGTGGATATTGTTCTCTGTCATAGCTGTTGTTTTTGCCGGATTCGATGAAGGCCGGGCCGGGCGACTGCAGCTGGTGCACGCCGATTCCGCTTTAGGCTGGATGGAAGACGGCCGCCTGGTGCGCGAACTGATCGGCAATGTGGTGTTTCGCCAGGATAGTTCATACATGTATTGTGATCGCGCTCTGCAGTTCGTCGACGATCAATATGTCCGCTTCCAGGGCCATGTTCTGATCCAGACGCCGCCGCGCGAATTGCGCGCCGATGAAATATTTTATTTCGAGATCAGCAAAGTACAATTAGCCCGCGGACGGGCGCGTTTGAGCGATCGCGACCGAATCCTCACCGCCGATTCGCTGCGCTACTTTGAGACCGAGGAACGAGCGCTGGCACAGGGTCGCGTGGCTTTGATCGATACCACCGAACAGGTCCGCCTCAACGGCAGCAGGATGGAATACCTGCGCCTGGAAGGATACGCGCGCGCAGTGGGTCGACCGGTCTTTACCCATCACGATTCCAGTCGCACCGATAGCCTGATGATCATCAGCGACTATATGGAAATGCTCGATGACGGCGCCGTGATCGAGGCGGTGGATCGAGTGGAAATTACCCAGGGCCATATTCGCGCGACCTGCGGGTTGCTGCAATATATGAAGGATGAGGAGAGAATCGAGCTGTCGCTGAATCCCGTAGCTGTTCGTGATGCCGACCGGATGCGCGGTGTCCGCATCGGATTGATTCTGGACGAACGAAGGATTGACGCCATTCAGGTCGAAGGCGAAGGCGCCGTGGTCACGCGCGTCGACACAACCCTGAGCCCTGACCCCCTGTTTGATTTCCTCAGCGGCGAAGAAATTTTCATTCGTCTGCGTCAGCAGCAGGTGGACTCGGTTTTCGTCAGGGGGCGCGCCATTAGCTATTATCATCTGTTCGAGCAAAAACAGAACAAGGGCATCAACAAGGTGTTGGGAGATGAAATCCACATGAAGCTAAACGACGGCAAAATGCAACAGGTGGATGTCGTGAGCGCTCCGGCGGCTTCGAGCGGTATCTTTTATCCGCAGGAAAAACAGCGGGCCCTGGCGCAGGAGCTCAACGGATTAATCGAGCAGGTCATGCTGCCGGTACAGGCAACGTCCCCTTCATTTAGGGGGAAAGAGAAGAAAGATGATTTGTTAAAAGCATTCAACTGAGATGGATTGATGAACGAACAACCGACATTGAGTTGCCATCATCTGGTAAAAATATATGGACGACGCAGGGTTGTGGACGACGTGAATATTCATATTCAACAGGGTGAGACCGTCGGTTTGCTTGGTCCCAACGGTGCGGGCAAGACAACGACGTTTTACATGATCGTCGGGCTCATTCGACCCAATGAAGGTCGTATCGATATTGACAACGAGGATATCACCGGGCGGCCCATGTACCGCCGGGCGCGCATGGGAATCGGTTATCTGCCGCAGGAGGCATCGGTATTCCGGCGGCTCACGGTGCTGGAGAATCTGTTAGCCATCCTGGAGACCATGCCCTTGAGCAAGGCTCAGCAGCGGGAACGCGCGATGAGTTTGCTGGAAGAGTTGGGTGTGGCCCATCTGGTTAATAGCAAGGCATTCACCCTTTCGGGCGGGGAACGGCGTCGAGTGGAAATCTGCCGCGCCCTGGTGACCCATCCCAAGTTTATGCTGCTAGATGAACCGTTTGCCGGCGTGGACCCCATCGCGGTGGAGGATATTCAGCATATCGTCGGCGATCTAAAAAAACGCAATATCGGAGTTCTGATTACCGATCACAATGTACATGAAACGCTATCAATTACCGATCGCGCTTATCTGCTTTTTGACGGCAAAGTGTTAAAGTCGGGATCCGCCGAATTTCTCGCCAACGATGAGGAAGCGCGTAAATTATATTTTGGCGATAAATTCAAACTGGATCGATAGGTATGGAGTTGTAACAATGGTGCAAATATCACAAAAGCTGGTTATGCAGCTGAAGCAGTCGCCGCAACAGGTTTTGCTCTCCTCGCTGCTGCAGCTTCCGGTTCTGAGTCTGGAACAACGAATCCGGATGGAACTGGAGACCAATCCTCTTCTCGAAATGGAACTGGATGATGAAGCGGAACAGGAATTGGAAGAAAACGCCGAGCAAACGCTGGAAGAGACGGAAGCGGAAGAAGAGGAAGAACCGGTAGATAAAACAAAGGAAGAAATCGATTGGGAAGAAATCCTCAATGATCAGGAGAGTTTTGATGTACGCATCCCCAAGGAAAAAAACGCCGATACCTATGAAAAGCCGGAGGTCTATCAGGAGAGCCTCACCGACCATCTCATCTCCCAGCTCCATTTCACCGAACTGCCACCGGATGAGGTGGTGATCGGAGAATACATAATATGGAATATAAACAGTGTCGGCTATCTGGGCATGACCGTTGAAGATTTAGCTGTAAATTTGCAGGAAGACCCGGAAACCATCGAGCGCGTTCTCGGCATCATCCAGCGTTTTGATCCGGTCGGCATCGGGGCGCGCAATCTGCAAGAATGTCTTCTGGTACAGCTGCTGGAAGAACGCCCGCACCATGAGGAAGCCATCCGTATTATCCGCGATCATTTTAATGATTTTAAGAACAAGCGTTACGAAAAGCTGGCAAAAGACCTCGGACTCGAGCTGGAACAGATCAAGGGAATCATCGGCCACATCACCAAACTCAACCCCAAGCCGGGTGAGGGCTATGCTTCCATAGTCGATAATTATATCATTCCGGACCTGGAAGTGCGCAAAGACGATGGCGAGTTCAAGATTTTTATGCATGACTGGAATGTACCGCAGCTGCGCATCAATAATGAATATCGCAAGATGATGCTGGACCGCAAGCATACCAGCAAGGAGACGCGGGATTACATTAAAAACCGGTTGGAATCGGCGCGCTGGCTGATCAACTCCATTCATCAGCGCCGTGCCACTATTCTGCGCGTCATGGAGACCATTATTGACAAGCAGCGTGATTTTTTCAATGGCGGTCCGGAACATCTCAAACCACTCATTTTAAAAGATATTGCCGACGAGATCGGTATGGATATCTCCACCGTCAGCCGTGTGACCAACGGCAAATATGTTCAGACGGAATGGGGTTTGTTCGAGTTAAAGTATTTCTTCAGTGAAAAAATTCGCAGTGATGAAGGCGAGGACGTTTCCAACAAGATCATCAAGGGTTTGATCAAAGACATCATCAGCGCCGAGCCGCCGAAGAAACCGTATAATGACCAAAAGATCGCCGAGATGTTGAAAAATAAGGGATTCAACGTCGCTCGCCGAACGGTCGCCAAATATCGCGAGCAGATGATGATTCCGGTTTCGCGCTTGCGGCGCAAAATTTAACAGGGAGGGTACGATGAGTCGTTCTGTCAATACTGCCGCCAAAGCCGGCATCGGCTTCGGCACCTGTCTGGCCATGGTTATCTCCTGGTCGCTGCATCAATCGGTGATCTGGGCCATCATTCATGGCATATTGGGATGGCTGTATGTGATTTATTATGTGATATTTATTTGAGGTTATCTTAATTCATGTCTTATTTACATCAGATTCACGCCACCACCATCCTCGGATTACGCCACAAGGACAAGGCGGTGTTAGCCGGTGACGGCCAGGTCACCTATGGCGACATGGTGCTCAAGAGCAAGGCGCGTAAAGTGCGCAAACTGTATCACGATCAAATCCTGGCCGCTTTTGCCGGCGGCGCTGCCGACGCGTTCACCCTGTTCGAGCGTTTTGAGGCCAAATTGGAGGAGTATCACGGTAATTTGCCGCGCGCCGCGGTTGAACTGGCCAAGGACTGGCGCACCGACCGTTACCTGCGCCGTCTGGATGCGCAGCTGATTGTTTTGAATCGGGAAAAACTTTTTTTGCTTTCCGGCACCGGCGATCTGATCGAACCGGATGACAACGTCGTCGCCATTGGTTCCGGCGGGCCTTTTGCCCTGGCCGCCGCCCGCGCCCTGATGAAGCACTCCAATCTGGATGCGGAAGGTATCGTCAAAGAAGCCATGGAGATCGCCGCCGCCATCTGTATCTATACCAACACACGCCTTACCATAGAAATGCTGGATTGATGAAATGGAAATGACCCCTCAGCAGATCGTCCGGGAACTGGATAAATATATCATCGGGCAGGACAATGCCAAGCGTGCCGTGGCCATTGCCTTGCGCAACCGCTGGCGCCGCCAGCAGGTGGTGGAGGAGCTGCGCGAAGAAATCATGCCCAACAACATCATCCTCATCGGCCCGACCGGTGTGGGCAAGACTGAACTGGCCAGACGGTTGGCCCGGCTGGCCGGCGCGCCCTTTATCAAGGTCGAAGCCTCCAAATTCACCGA
>JAFGSU010000336.1 GCA_016934435.1 Candidatus Zhuqueibacterota bacterium
AGTCGCATAAGTAATATCGCTATGCGTGAATACCTTGTCGCGCAGGGTCAACTGGTCGTATTTTTCCAGCAACATATCGGCGATGCGGCGTAATTCTCGCTCCTCCGCCAAAAACAGGGTCAGATAAAAATATTCGGCGATTTCGCTCTGGGCCGTTCGCAACGCCTCGAGGGCTTCGCTCCTGACTGAATCATACTTTTTTCCATTAAATATAGATATTTTATTCCAAAATGGTTCGTCGGCAAACCAGTCATCGACATGGCTGATAATAAAATCGAGGTCGGCGATTTTCCCTTTGATGTACGTTGAAAAGGAATTGAGGTCATCCGAGCCTTCCCGGATGAGAAAGCTATAGTCTTTTTTAACGATTCCTTCCAATGGCGGTATTTTCTCTTTTTGCAGCGCGTGCGCTTGCAGCAAATCGGCCAGGCGCGAAAAGTGGGCGCGAAAATTTTGCAAGCGCCGATCGATGATTTCTGTCTGCTGCATGAGATGGTCGTGTCCACCCGCATATTGATCGAGAAAATGAAATATCCAGCGATCCCTGATTATGGAATGAATATATTCGGCGTAATCCTCGACGGAGCGTTTTTTCGTGCGCATGAACATGGACTTGATGATGGCAAGGTTTTCCGGCACCAGCGCATGGGCGTTCAGTTCATTAATCGAAGCGGCATCCATCGCCTTTTTGATGGCACGAGGTTCCAAACCAAGAAACGGTGCGATGATATTGACAAAAATTTTGTTGGTAAAAGCATCAATGGTGCTGATTTCGACGCGGTTCTTGTTCATCAACATATCGTGATAAACCTGGCGAAGGTAGTCACGATCCTCCTCGCGCAACCGCACGCCGAGACAATCCTTTAGATTGTATTCCAGTTTTTTTGCCTCTTCGCCGGAAGGATTCTCGCACAACAGCTGCAGATGTTGAAAAATACGGTTGCGGATTTCCGCCGTCGCCTTGCGGGTGAAGGTGATGACGAGAATTTCGTTGTACGCCAATCCCAGCTGCCGATACTGCAACAGTAAGCCGATGTACTCCAGAGACAGCCGGTAGGTTTTGCCGGTACCGGCGCTGGCGCGTATGACTTTATTTACCAGTGTTTGCATATGCCTTTATTAAGCGGGATTTTAAAACTCGTTTACACAGCCCTGATAGGTTTTCCGTATCTGAACCGGTGGATGCTACGATTTCATCAGGTCAATACGCGTAATTTCATGTACCGCGCTTTCACGATAGCCGAGCCTGGTGGCCTTGAAGCCGTTCTCGACTACATCCGCCAGTACGGTCCTGACTTCATCACGAAAAAACTCGATGAGCTGGTGGGCGTTCAGTTTATTGCGTGAACCGGGCAACAGCTTGTATAACGAATCACATTCTTTTTCAAGAATCCTGTACAGGTAGCAATATACGTAATCTGCCAGGGCCGGATCGTCCAGCACATAATAATAGAGTTGATACAGGAGCAACTGACTATAGTTGCCCTTACCGGTTTTGTAATCTACAATATATTTTTTTGGTCCATTCGCCAGTTCGATGCGAAGATCGGCGCGCCCCAGGATGTCGACATCAATACCCATGGCGTTTTCATCCGACCGCAGATATAATTTCGCCTCTCTTTCCGCCCTTGACACATATTCCTTCTCCGGGAAGAGTCTGATATTCGCCATCTCCTTCGGCAGTCTACGCTCCAGGTCTTGGAAGAATGCCCGGCAGCTGTCATGAATGGCCGGTAACATAATTTCCTGCAAATAGATTCGCTCGTGATTGTGCGGCAGCTTGAAATAATATTCCGAATTGTCACCAAACAAGTAAGCGCGCACCCGGTCCTGATATCGATCGGGTATCTCACCGATAGAGCAGAGCGTCAGCGGATCATCGCGAAGAAACTCATGTATACACCGGTTGAAATAATCGTGCGCCAGCACGCCGAAAAGCCTGGGGGGCAGTCCCACATCCGTCAGCTGCAAATGATCCGGAACATGAGCGACATGGCGCAGATAATACTCGAACGGATTCTCCTTCAAGGTCTTAAAGCGATACGGCGTCAGGCACAGCCGCTCGATATCCCGGCCGGGCTCGTACGGCAGGGAGAAAAATCCATCCGATTGCTGCGGAACCGGACAGCTGTGGTCCGGAGGGATGAGCAGGGCATAGAGGTCGCTATAGCCGGTATCCGGTTCTTCCACTCGATCGAGACCATGCGGCGGCAGCTGCAGCATCAGTTCTTCGACAAACGAACTGGTTTCCACATCCTTGTCGATATTCTTGAGAGCGAACAGATGCACATCCGGCGTATTCAGAACCAATCTTTCGAAATAATACTTTTCCCATAACCGGACATCGTCATAGGTTTTAAGACCCAGCACCTGACGCTGTTTTTCCGTAAAGAGGAAAGGGACTTTTCTGCCGGAAGGCAGGGCATCTTCGGTCAAATGTATGATAGCGATACGATCATAGTGCAAATTGCGGGTATCCTGCAGATGGGTCAGATCAATTCGCGGAGTGTCGTAGGTTATCCGGGTAAAATGCACCCGCTTCGATTTGATATAATCGAGAAACAATCGCAGCAAGCCGTGGGCCAGCGTTAGCGGTGAATCTGCCGGCAGAAATGATTGCCAGTCGTCTACGATAGCCAATTCCGCCAGGACGGAAAAATCGGCCAGAGCGTGATAAAAAACATCCTTGATGTCGCTAAATTCTTTTTCATCGTCTGTCAACATTTTTTGCAGCTGAATGCCCCGGTCATCATCGATGAGATCGGTTAATTTGCCGATATCATCGATACGCATAAACATTTGCAGCAGCGACAGAACCGGTTCTATGTACTGCGCCGCCTCTTTCTGCAGCGGATGACCACCGTGGAAGAAATGCCCGTCCAGGTCGATATATTGATAATGACCATCGATGAGTCCATGCATACAATCGAGTGCGCGTTGCAGCCGAGTTTGATCATCCCATGGCATATGAGAGGAAACATAGCGATAGAACTCTCGATGTTGCAACGCCTGAACCAGGGCGGGGATGGGCAGCAGCCGTTTACCGCGCTTGCCCTCCATGATTACTTCTTTCAATAGATTCAAAACCGTGGCGAAGAAGCGATAGACCGAGGTTTCCTGAATGGCCACAGAAAGGTCGACGCGAAATTTTTCCGGCGACAGAAAACGGTTATAACCGTTTCGTCCCGATCTCACCTGCACCACGTTCTGGATGGGATGATTCTGCAAAATGCGAAACAGGGTGACGAACATGGAAAACTCATTCTTGCAGATATGTGCGGTTATTTTATTGCTTCGCCCCGAATATAGGTCTTTGCAGGAAAAAGCGCGAGCCGTCAAATTTTCCCTGTCCACCAGATGCTCCGGCATCTGAAAATAGACCAACACATGGCGCCCATCTCGCAGCAGCCCGTGGATGATCTCCTTTTCCAGCTGTGTATAATAAAACTGGTTGACGAACACAACAGAGGTGTAAGACTGAAAAAAAGATAGTTCAAAGCCGGACTCTTGCAGAAAAATGGTGTCAATGAATCCCCTAACACCGATGAATTCCCTGTAACGGGCTTTAATGTGTTTCAGCTGATCGAATGTCTGTCTTTGCCAGGGCAGCAGTTCGGCTCCCGCCGAAGCGAGCCGGTCGGCATTGAAATCCTCCGGCACTCCTTCTTCTGCAAATTCGTTCCAGAGATCAAAAAATTGTTTTGCCAATTCGATCGATTGGAAATAGCTATTGATCTTGAAATATTCTCGGCTCGCCTTATCGAGTGAGGCGTAGAGGGCCAGGGTGCGTTTTTCTTCCCTCAACACCGGTCTATCGGCGAGGAAAAGCAGTTCCTTCACTCTCTCGATGGTCATAAACTGAACGTTGCGAAAGTTAATCCTTGTCTGGAACAACCGCATGGCAGCCTTGCGGCTCATTTCGGTGGGAAAGACCAACAATGCGTCCTGAACCGGAATCTCATCGACGACGGTTTCGAGCAGATTTTCCTGTAACGATATGAAACGAAATTGCGGTTGGTTCATACCACGGACTCTTCATTCAACGTTCATCGTTCAACATCTTTTACTTAGCATATCGCTTTTTTACCTCTTGCATCAGATTCATTTTTTCACGCACCGGCCGCAGCACAATAGACCACGAATAAGGTTTGGCGGCCAAAGTATACTGCGGATGCGGCCGCGCGCCCCACGAATTGTCACCGCCCACGCCCATCTGGCCGTAATCGAGGTTGACGGCGACGAAATCGCGTCTGCGCAAATCCGTCGGATGCTTACTGCCTCGCTGCGATTGCGTCAGATCCTCATTGGTATAGGGCAGGGCCGAAAAATTGAGCAGGGGCGCGCCGATTGCCATGAAACCCAGGCCGCTCTTGTTACAAAAAGCCACCCAGCGCGTATCAATGCGATAGCCCATCTCCTGCGGACTCACATAAGGCTCGATAAAATCCGCCACAGTTAGATTGTACAATCCGACAAAAGCGGAGGTCTTTCGATCGCAGTAATTCTCATGCGGACCGCGGCCGAACCACTGCACCGCATCGAATTCCGCTGACAATGCCATCTCCAGGCCGAGACGCGGTATCTCCGGCAGGCTGTCCGCCTGCGGTGAAAACCGGATATCGATTCCCACATCGCCATGACCGTAGATGGTATAGTCGGACTGCCAGATGCCGGCGACATCCGGCAAAAGGTATTCGACCGCCACTCTTATCATGTTCGAGCCTGCTTTTTTCCATTCAAACTTGTTCAATTGCCGGTGGCGGCTCGCCTCCTGCCACACCCTGCATCGCCCGGGCATGCCGTTACCGAAATCGTTGTCGGTGGGCGCGCGCCAGAAATTCGGCGCCGGGCCCTGACGCAGCGCCTCCACGCCGTCGATTTTGTATGATTCCAAGATGCCGGTAGTTTTGTTGAATACGAGTAAAAAATCATCTCCAAATAGCGTTAAATGGGAAGCATCTTCTCCGGCCTTTAGTTGAGCGCCGGCGGCTATCGGCTCGACTGCCTTTTTGAGTGGCAGCTTGAACTGCGCCTTCGCCACTTCATGCCCCTGCGGCACAAGGGACGCGTCCTCAGCCGTGAGTACGCTGAGGTTGAGAAAATATTCGACGCCCGGCTTCGCTTCGATGTGCGGTAAGAATAAATCGAAAATCCCTTCGTGTTTGGGCATTATGTTAGGGCGATGGATGCTGCCGCTGGCGATCTCCGCGTCATCCGCTAACAATCGCCAAAAGATATGGAATTTGTTCAGATTGGTAAAATCATACTTATTTTTAATGCGCATCCGACCGGCCGCCAGATCCTCCGCTTCGAATCCGACGTATTGATAAACCTGCTTCACTTCCATCAATCCCGCGTGCGGGCTGCGATCGGGAGAAACCAGACCGTTGCAGCAAAAATTCTGATCCGAAGGGGTGCCCGGCGGACCGTAATCGCCGCCGAACGCCCAATATTTCTCATACCGGTCGGTAAATTCGGCCAGGCCCTGATCGACCCAATCCCAGATGCAACCACCCTGGAGATGGTCGCAGGCTTCGATCACATCCCAGTAATCCTGCAAATTGCCGGTGCTGTTGCCCATGGCGTGGGCGTACTCGCACAGAATCAGCGGTCGATCCTGGCGCTGCCCGGCATACTCTCGGATATACTCGATGGAAGCATACATGGGGCAAACGATATCCGTATGCGGACGTCGACCGGCGCGCTCATAGTGCACCGGACGAGATGGATCGCGGCCGTGAATCCAAGCCGAGGTGGCCTCGAAATTACAGCCGTCACCCGCCTCATTGCCCAGCGACCAGATGATTACCGAGGGATGGTTCTTGTCGCGCTCCACCATGCGGCGGGTGCGATCCAGATGCGCTTCCTTCCAGGCGGGATTGTTGCCGAGGGTGCGATCCGGCTTGTAGCCCATGCCGTGCGACTCGATGTTGGCTTCATCGATGAGATACAGGCCGTATCGGTCACACAGCTCGTACCAGCGCGGATCATCGGGATAATGACAGGTGCGCACGGCGTTGATATTGTGCTGCTTCATCAAACGGATATCCTGCACCATCGACGCTTCGCAGATCACGTGACCGGTATATTCATCGTGCTCATGCCGGTTCACGCCTTTGATGAGTATGGGCACGCCGTTCACCATTAACCGGCCGTTCCTGATCTCCACCCGTCTGAAACCCGTTTTGCAGCAGACGCTCTGCATCACCTGCATTTTGTCGTTCAAGAGTTGCAGAACCAGGCTATATAGATGGGGCGTTTCTGCGGACCACTGTTTGGGTTTGGCGATCTGGTGGGAAAAGGTGATGGCGATTGATCGCTTTTTATTCATGTCGGCATTCTTTTGCTCCGAATAGACCGGCCGACCAGAATCGTCGATCAACTGCGCTTCAACAATGAATCTACCGGCGTTGCGTTTGGTCGTGCTGTTTACCAGTTCTACATCCACGGATAGCAGGCCTTCGTTGCAGGCGGAATCGAGATTGGCGTGGACGAAAAAGTCGCGGATGCGCACTTTGGGCGCGGCATATAGATACACATCCCGTTCGATGCCGCTGATGCGCCAGAAATCCTGACATTCGAGATAAGAGCCGTCCGACCAGCGATATACTTCCAAGGCCACGGTATTTACGCCCGAATGCAAATATTTTGTAATGTCCCACTCGGCTGGCGTTTTGGAACCCTGACTGTAGCCCACACTGCGGCCGTTCACCCAGATGTAGAACGCCGATTTCACCGCACCAAAGTGGATAAAGACCTGCAGGTCTTTCCAGGTAGCCGTCGTGGTAAACG
>JAFGSU010000337.1 GCA_016934435.1 Candidatus Zhuqueibacterota bacterium
CGGCGAGAGGCAAAGGGTAGCACTCGCCCGCGCCATCATCTGGGAGCCAAGCGTGCTTTTACTTGATGAACCTACCCATTCGCTGGATTATACCCTTCGGAAAACGGTGCTGGAAACCTTACAGGAACTAAATCGACAATTAAACCTCACGCTCATCCACATAACCCACGATCCTGTCGAGGCGCGACAGGTTGCCAGGACAGTTGGCATTCTGAATAACGGCAGGCTGGTCGAAAGCGGCACAAAAGAGCAAGTATTCATGAATCCCAGGAGCGATTTTGTGAAGAATATCTGCCGTGAATCCGCCGCCGAGGATGGTAATAGGATATCGGATGAGGAATCCAGCCATTCGTCCACAAAATTGGGCTCTCTCTAACATTAGAGGCCGGATGCTCAGTAAAGATTATATATGAACATGGAGAAATGATAATTTGGATGTCGAACTACCTTTCTTTAAAATAATTACGAGACCACTTATTCCCATACACGGGAGCTGGGTGGATGCGTTCCCGGTGGTGGTCATGTTTGTCTTTTTCATCGTTTCGGCGCTGTTATTAATCGTTGCAGTCAAGAAAACGACCGGCAGGAGAATCGTTCAATCCGTTTCTCTATTTATTTTTGTCTTTTTGATTCACCGTTGTCTTTGTGTCATCAGAGGCTGGGCCTATGGGATCATTGAGATCGGCAGAGACGATCTGGTAGCATTTGAGAATCTATGCATGTTCGTACTCATTATCGGTTTTACTTTGCTTTTTGGAAGAATTTTCTGCGGCTGGATTTGTCCTCTGGGATTCCTTCAAGAATTATCGGGCCACTTGAATAGGAAGCAAGACAGGAACATGGGCGCTTTGATCCTCTACGTCCTGTTGCTGATAATCGCTGTGGGATATCTTGTATTTTTTCGGCCGGCAACCGATTTTTTCACCGAGAATCTGGCGGCAATCTGGAGCGTCATCCTCGTTCTTTTTTTGATTTTATTCCGGCTTCGTCCGATTCGTCGCACCAAAAATTTGAAGTATTATTCGCTGACCGCGTGGGTCATGCTGGGATTATTGAGCGTCTATCTCACCAATCCATGGTGCGTGCTCTATGGCGATGAACTCGACTATTCCTCCCTGCTTGCCTTGTTTGTGGTTGTTTCGGCGGCATCGGTTCATAGCATGGCGTGGTGCCGTTATCTGTGCCCGCTGGGCGCTCTTCTTGCCCTCGTGGGCCGAACCGGAATGATAAAACTGCATTCAAACGGCTGTAAAGGCTGTATAAACCGGCAATGCGAGCAGGTATGCTCGAGTGGAGCGTTAAAAAATGGTGAGATAGAAATGGCAGAGTGTGTATTGTGTGGGGAATGCATCGCAAAGTGCAATATGGATATAAAAATATGCAGCTGAGCATCATCATCTCTCTGATCTGGCTGATGTTCGGGCATGATCCCGAGCATACGGGACGCACGCAGGTCCGTTTCGGCGATTTAAACCTGAAAAAGGTATGGACGTTTTCGTTACCCGCCCATGTCTATCGTTATACTCGGCACACATCGGTTTTTAGTTCCCAACCTGTGATTACAACTGTTGACGGCAAATGCAGGGTATTCATCGGCGCTTATGATCAGAACCTATACTGTCTGGATGGGGAAACCGGCCGTGAGATATGGCGGTTTCAGACTTCCGGCAAGATCAATCATTCCCCTCTTATACAAAAACAGGATAAGCGGCAAATGCTCTTCCTGGCATCATCGGATCGATCATTTTATGCTCTTGACGCCGCAACCGGCGAGAAGCAATGGAGTTTCGAAACCCGGCCATGGAGCTATACGACGGAAGAAGCGGTTACTTCATCGCCCGTCGGCATTCGGTTATTCGGAAAATGGGTGGTCTATGTCGGGTACTGGAATGCCGATCGCAAGAGTCTGAAACCCGTTCAACAGGGTGAGGTATTTGCCTTTGACGGCCAGTCGGGATCGCTTTTATGGAGGAAGACTTTATCGAAATCCTACATTAACTCCCCTGCCGTTACCATGGTGAAAAATGAATATACATTATTCGTCACCGCCCGCGAAGGTAAGCTGTTCGCCCTTTCGGCTCATGATGGGGCTAAAGTCTGGCAATTTACCGCTGATGGGGAAATTTTTTCTTCGCCCTCGCTCATGGAGATAGCAGGTGAGACTTTAGTTCTCTTCGGGACGCGATTTGGCTCACTTTACTGTTTGCGGGCAGAGACGGGAGAGATCAGATGGCACTATCGTGCCGGACACATGATCGATGGCACACCTGCGGTGGGAGTGGCAGCAGGACAAAGCATAGTTATTTTCGGTTCTTACGATCGATGCATACATGCCGTGAATGGTGAGAATGGCGAAAAGATATGGAAATTCCCCACCGGAAAATATGTGACGGCTTCAGCGGCTCTGGCAGAGTCGCGGCGCGGGATGGTGGTTTTTATCAACTCCCTCGATGATCACCTCTATGGCCTCAATGGGGCAAATGGAACTCTTTTATGGAAATTCAAGAGCGGTAAGAGGCTCTGGGATTATGAGACAAGAGGCGAGTCCCTCTGGTCCTCACCGGCTGTCTATGCGGTTGGCAGTAAACCCTATCTGCTTTTTCCCTCTTATGACGGCACGCTCTATGCATTCAGCGAATGAGCGGATAGAATTCACAATTCCACTGAATTACAAATGGAGCTTTGTTCTAACTGTTGTGATCGTTCCCGTTCATAATACCGTCCTGCTATCTTTGTTCGTTGGCTCTGTGCTTTTTCTATTTTTGTATGCCGGCGCGCTCCACACTTGACCCTTGAGGATTAATATAAGAATCCTGACTACCTCCCTACCCTCTATTCCCTTTTTGTAATCCTTTTTATCAGTTTTGTTATTTTACCAGCTTAAAGAGGCATTTCGCCTTGTTCTTAAGAACAATAAAATCAATATAATGGAGATATCCTAAAAACTGGCACGACATTTGACTGTGTAATAGTGTATTTTCTCACAATAATCTTACGATCAGTTTACTGAATCATGTATTTGGAGGAAGGGCGGATGGGCCGCACACTCTGTTCACTATTACTACTACCCTCTCTAATCTTCGCCGCTGACGTTACATTGCAGTGGAACGCCAACACCGACGCCGATCTGGCCGGCTATCGCATTCATTACGGCCGCGCATCCGGGCAATACCAGTCTACGGTGGACGTCGGCAATGTGTTATCCCATACCGTCACCGGTCTGCAGGAAAATACCGAATATTTCTTTGCCCTGTCGGCCTATGACCAGCTCGGCAACGAGAGCGGACTGAGCGCCGAAATCAGCGGTGTTCCGGGCGACAACAATCCGCCGAAACTGCTTTCGGTACAGCCCGTTGATACCCAGGAGCTTTCGGTGGGATTCAATGAAATCCTCAACAAAGAGAGCGCCGAAACCGCGGCCAACTACCTGATCGACCAGGGTGTTAACGTCAAATCGGCCAAACTGCAAGGCGATCGCAAAACCGTGCTGCTCACAACCAGTGTCCATCAGCCGGGGCAGACCTATACGCTGCGATTAAAAAATATCCGCGATATCGCCATTCCGCCCAACACCATAGCCGACGGCACAGGCCTGACCTATCGCATAACACCCGAGGGTTCGGACAACACGCCGCCCACCATTCTGCTGGCGCGGCTCTCTGCTGCCACGCGCCTGAATGTTTTTTTCAGCGAGCCGCTCGATGCTGCATCCGCCTCCGATATCAATAACTATTTCATCAATCAGGGTATTGTCATTACCCATGCCGAACTGGATACCGCCGGCAATGTCGTGCACCTGGTCACCAGCGAACATGTGGCCGGGCAGAATTATACCCTGACGGTGAACAATGTTCGCGATCGTTCGGCGCAGAAAAACGTCATCCAGCCGAACAGCTATTACACCTATGCCTATGAGCCGACGGACCAGGTCGGTCCGGTCATCACCCTGGCGCAAGCGGTGGATGTCGATCTGGTCGATGTCATGTTCAATGAGCCGCTGGACAAAGTGAGCGCTGAAAATCCGGCCAACTATTCCATCCAGAGTGATGTGCAGGTATTAAGCGCTTCCCTGGATGCCACCGGCCAGGTTGTGCATTTGCGCACCAGCGCTCACACCGCCAACCGGCTTTACGTTATCAATGTGCGAGACGTTAGTGACGCCAGCGCCGGCAAAAATCCAGTGGCGACCGGCACTTCCTACGCCTATGTGTTCGTTCCGATCGATCATATCGGACCCACCATTACACAGGTGGAGGTCAAAGATGCCACCCATATTTCAGTCATTTTTAACGAGTCGCTGGATCGTAATACGGCCGAAAAGATCGGTCACTATCGCATTAACAACGATGTGCAGGTGCTCAACGCGACGCTGGATGTCAACGGTCGCGTCGTTGACCTGGAGACGACCGCCCACATCCAGGGACGGCTTTATGTGCTGGTCGTCAATCAGGTGTTGGACGCCACCTCCGTCGGCAATGAGATTTTGCCCAACTCTTCCTATGCCTATGTGGTCGGGGGCGATGATGCAAGCGTGGGCCCCACCATCGTGCGGGTGGATGTGCAAGGCGCCACTTCGCTGGTCGTGCAGTTCAGTAAAGAAGTAGACCGCACCAGCGCCGAGACCGCCGCTCATTACCGGCTCAATCGAGACGCTGCCGTGCTTGCTGCTTCACTGGATGCAACCGGCAGGCGCGTCACCTTGCAGACGACAGCGCACGAGGCGGACAAGGTGTACATCCTCACCGTCAGCAACGTCACCGATGCATCGGTATATCATAACATTATCACTCCGAACAGCGCCTACAGCTATATTTTTGAGGGCTCGGATATGCTCGGGCCGGTGATCACCCTGGTTAAAGTGGTTGATGCGCAACATCTGGATATTTTGTTTAATGAGGGGGTCGACAAGATATCGGCCGAAACCGTGACCAACTATATCGTCAGCGGCAACATCACGGTATTAAAGGCGCAGCTGGATGGTTCGCACCGGGTCGTGCATCTGCAGACCACGGCGCATGCGCCGCAAAAACTATACGTCCTTCGCCTCAACGGCATCAAAGACGAGAGCAGCGAGCAGAATCCGATCGAGCCCAACAGCAGTTATGCCTATCTGTACGAGCCGGCCGATGCGCTGCCGCCCACCCTGGCTCTGGTGCGGGTCAAGAATCCGCAGCGTCTGGAGGTTGCATTCAATGAGAGTGTGGAAAGCACTTCGTCATTGAATAAAAGCAATTATGTTTTGAATCATGGGATTGAAATACTTTCGGTTACTGCCGGTTTGTCCGGCCATCAGGTCGAGCTGCAGGTGTCGCCGCTGACGCCTGGGAAAATTTATATGCTGGTGGTAAATAATGTGCGGGACGGCGCCGGCAACACCATTGCCGCCAACAGCGCTTACGCCTTCACCTATGGCGACGTGACGCCGGAAGCCGCGCCGGCGGTTACGTCTGTGCAAATATACGCTCCCACACAGTTGGAAATTTCTTTCAATGTACCGGTGGATAAAAGTTCCGCCGAAACAGCGGACCATTACAGCATAGAGGGCATTGCTGTGGTAACCGCGCGGCTGGATCCGTCGCAGATGAAGGTAACGTTGACCACCTCTTCGCACCAGGTCGGGCGGATTTATGTGCTGCTGGTCAGCCATGTCTATCGTCAGGGCCGGCCCGATTTGATTATCCAGGCCAATACGCCGTACTTTTACATGTTGCCGGAAGGACAGGAAGCGGCGCCGACTATATTAAATGTCGTGGCTTCGGGGGAGACGCTGGTGGATGTCTATTTTTCGCAGCCGGTGGATCAGCTTACGGCAGAAAATCGCCGTAATTATCATATCACCAACGATGTGGTCGTTTTATTCGCCGAACTCGACGAGCTCGGCAGCAAAGTTACGCTGGAAACCTCGCGGCATCAGGCCGGGCAGGTTTACACGCTTTCGGTTTCCGGCGTGCGCAGTCGCAGCGGTTCGGCTACCATCCATTCGGCGGTGACGGCCTATACCTACGTGCCCGGACTGCAGGTCAAGATTTTATGCAGCGCCGAATGTTTGCTGTCGCATCTGGAGGTGGGCGGTCCTTATTATGTGGATCGCAATTACATGATCACCCAGGCGCCGGAGGGCCTCATACGTTCGCATCTGATTATGACCGCCAATAATGACAAAAGCCGGACCGACGCCAGCTTTATGATTTTGCAATTGAATCAGGCCACCATCGTCTATGTCGCCTATGATGCCAACGCCGTTTCAGCGCCGACTTGGCTTAAAAACCGATTTATGCTGACTCAACAAACGTTGAGTGTGTCGGAGAGCACTACCAAGCTGGCGCTGTGGGCCGCCTATTTTCCGGCCGGCAGGGTGGAACTGGGTGCGAATAACGCGGCCGGTGCGGAAGGCGCCAAGTGCATGTATGTGGTGTTGCTTCAGGAACCGGCTTTTGCGCAGATATTGAGCTCGGGTGAACTGGAGAGTCTGCAGCAGAAGAGCAAAGAATTGCCGCAAACCATGGTTTTGCATCACAACTATCCGAATCCGTTCAATCCGCGCACCAC
>JAFGSU010000338.1 GCA_016934435.1 Candidatus Zhuqueibacterota bacterium
AAAAATATATGTCATCGTAATTATGAAATATGGTACTAATCGCAAGCCGCAAAGAAAACAAATCAAGCTTTAACAACAATACCTATCGCTGCACCCGAGCCGAACCACCTTTAGCGAAAGCCTCCACTTCCGACAGTTTTGCCATGGTGACGTCGCCGGGGAAAGAGGTCAGCAGCGCGCCGTGTGCCCAGCCGAGCCGGATGGCTTGTTCCGGACTCTTGCCTGCGATCAATCCGTAAATTAAACCGGAGGCAAATCCATCACCGCCGCCGATGCGGTCCAGCACATCTAACCGGCAGGTGGGGCTGACGAAACGCTCGCCCTCCAGCCATAATACCGCGCCCCAGTCGTGACGATTGCTTGAGTGCACCTCTCGCAAGGTGGTGGCCACCATCTTGATGTTGGGGAACTCTTTCACCACCCGCTCGATCATGTTGAAAAATTGATCGGCATCCAGTTTGGATTTCGCCGCTACTTCAGGGCCTTTAATGCCGAGTCCCATTTGCAGGTCCTCTTCATTGCCGATGAGGGCATCTACATTGGCGGTGATGCCGCGCAACACCTTTTGCGCCTTTTCCAGTCCGCCGATGGGCGTCCACAATTTGGCGCGATAATTCAAATCAAAAGAATTGATGGCGCCGGAAGCCCTGGCCGCCTGCATGCCTTCGACGATCAACTCCGAGGTGGTCTCCGAAAGGGCCGCAAAAATGCCGCCGGAATGGAACCAGCGCACGCCCGCGGAAAAGATTTTCTTCCAATCAAAATCGCCGGGCTTTAATTGAGCCCCGGCTTCGTTGGCGCGATTGTAAAATACCACCGGCGGCCGCACCCCCTGTCCGCGATCGCTGTAAACAGTGGCAATGTTAGGCCCGCGCACGCCATCATGTTCAAACCATTTATAAAACGGCGTCACGCCCATCTCGCGCACCCGCGCCTGCACCAGCTCACCGATGCCATAATTCACCATGGCGGTGGCAATGCCGGTCTTAAATCCGAAACAGTCGGCCAGATTGGCGGCGACGTTATACTCACCGCCGGAAACGTGGACATTGAATGCACGGGCTTTACGAAATGGATAGACACCCGGATCCAACCGATGTACCAGAGCGCCGAGAGAAAGAAAATCCAGGGCGCATTCGTCTTTGCGTATGCTTAACATGTTAATTTTAGCTCCTGTATAAATATTCACTATGCTGTTAATCCCTCACCGATTCGGTGTCTACAAGTTATTTCGGTAACCCTGTGGGTGGCGCCTTATGGCTTCAGTTCGCCAGTTAACATCGAATCCGGATCCCTATTAGAGGGCATTGAAAAAGCTCTATCGACTGTAAAATTCCGATAATTTTCTTTATTGATTTGGGAATTGTTGTTTAAGCACGATAGTAGCAGGAAACCATATGCAAATGTCCTTATCGCCCCCTCATCCTGTCCTTCTCTCCGCCAAAAATCGGACGGACAGGCCCCTTATGAAACGGGGGAGAAGGCACTATTAACGTAGAAGCTGCAGCTTCTTACACTTTTTGAGCCCCCAATAATATCAATTACACGGATGTGGACATCTCAAATATTATTCGATGACTTGATCCGTATCGAGTATTTCCTATTCCTCCAGCCACTCTGTATGGAAAAACTGGCCGCGCGGCTTGTCGACGCGCTCGTAGGTATGGGCGCCAAAGTAATCGCGCTGTGCCTGCAGCAGGTTGGCCGGCAGCTGGGCGCTGCGATAGCCGTCGTAATAAGCCAGGGCGCTGGAGAACGCCGGCACCGAGATGCCCCATTCCACCGCTTTAGCCACCACCGTACGCCAGGCCTGCTGATTTTTCTCGATCGCCTCTTTGAAATAGGGATCCAGCAGCAGGTTGGCCAGCGACGGATTTTTGTCAAAGGCGGACTTTATTCTCTCGAGGAACTGCGCCCGGATGATGCAGCCGGCGCGCCATAACAGGGCGATGTTGCCGAAATGCAGGTCCCATTTGTACTCCTGCGATGCGGCGCGCATGAGCTGATATCCCTGCGCATAGGAACAGATTTTGGACGAATAGAGCGCCTTGCGGATCATTTCGATGAACTCTTTTTTATCGCCGGTGAACGTACCTTTCGGTCCGGCCAAAATTTTCGCTGCTGCCAGGCGCTCTTCTTTGATGGCGCTCAACGCGCGGGCGAACACCGCCTCGGCGATGGTCATGGCCGGGATGCCCAGGTCCAGAGCAATCTGGCTGGTCCACTTGCCGGTGCCTTTTTGTCCGGCGGTATCCAGGATCACGTGGATCATGGGTTTGCCGGTCTCTTTGTCCTTTTTGCCCAGTACATGACTGGTGATCTCGATCAGGTAGCTATCCAGTTCGCCCTTGTTCCATTCTTTAAAAATAGCCTGCATTTCATCGGGACCGAGACCGAGCACCTGTTCCATGATGAAATAGGCTTCACAAATCATCTGCATGTCGCCGTATTCGATGCCGTTGTGCACCATTTTGACGAAATGACCGGCTCCGCCGTTGCCGACCCATTCGCAGCACGGCGATCCGTCCGGCACTTTGGCGGCGATGGCCTGAAAAATCGGTTTGACCAGCGGCCAGGCCTGGGGATTGCCGCCGGGCATGATCGATGGCCCCCAGAGTGCGCCTTCCTCGCCGCCGCTGACGCCGGTGCCGATGT
>JAFGSU010000339.1 GCA_016934435.1 Candidatus Zhuqueibacterota bacterium
CGCGCGGACCGGTGCCGGCCAGATTATCTGCAGCAGTATAAAGAGGCGGCCAGTATTTGCCGTCCACCAAACCACCGGGCTGGTTATTTTCCATATAACCGAGACAGATACGCCGCGGATTGTCGGGATCGGTGATATCCCAGGCCGACATGGGCATGGATTTGTTGTAATCCTGGAAATAATAACCGCCGCCCTGGTTGATGATATAGGGAGCAAATTCCGGTTTTGCCGGCGCAGCTGTGGAACCGCGCAGATAACGATACGCATAGGATACATTCGGATCGTTGGTATCAAAGTTGCCATCTACATCGACGGTCGCTAACTTAAGCAGTACCGGTTTCAGAAGGGTTCCCGGATACTGATAGCCGCTGCCGAAGAACCAATCCGGTTGCGCCCATCCCAGCGCACCCTGGAAGCTCTCGAAAGCCCAGGCGTTGGCGCCGCCGGCCCAGGTGAACCTGCGCGTGCCGGCCGGAATATTCCAACCCCATTTGCTCTCGTCATCAGTGGAATACATATCATCGTGCTTCAAACCGGGCGGTGGACCCATCACTTTAACCTGCAGCCCGTCGGTGATGAGATAGTCATCATCGCCGGTCTGGTTGGTTTGATTGGCAAGCAAAGTGGTTCCTGCAGTCACATCTAACAGGTTCCAGATATCATGACCGCTGTCATCGGTGCCGAAGGTAACCTGATATTGATGACCGGTTAGCTTCAGCGGGTCGACCACAATGGGTTCTACTTTGCCATCACTGGGGCCGGTGTGTTCAACCTCCAAAACCATGCCCGCTTTCTCGCCCAAACGAACGCCGGGTTTTAGCGTTTGCGGCACCATCGCTACTACAGTTAACGGACTTTCAAACGTTTTAATAGTAACACTCGGATCGTCTCCAATATAATAGCTATAGGCTGAAACGCCGAAATAGTAGGTGCGGCCATTAGATAGCGAGACGTTACGGATTTTATCATAGTCGATGGTTAAGGATCTTTTTATACCGCTATTTAAGCCTATCTGTGCCGGCAGCTCCAACTCAAGACCGGAGGCGACATCATAGGTTTTCTGAACAATCACATCGACATCGTTGATTAGGTCATAAGTTGCCAATTTAATTCCCTCTGCAGGTGTGGCGCCGGCATTTGGCAATTGATAAACATTATAACCTTCGAAACGGTAATCATTTTTATCAAAGCCCTCAACTTTAGCAACCGCCTTGGCATCATATCCCCAGTTAAGCAAAACCTTACGCTCCATTTCCGTGCCTAACACCGATGGTTGCGGCGGCGCTCCCGATATATTGAACAACTTGTCGAAAGCATCCTGGGCAAATGCGTCATAGGCTTTTAATAACGAGATACTTGAAAGACGATCGGACCCCAGAGCAGCCAAGGCAGCCAGTACAGTTTCACTCGTATCCCTGAAAGCCATGGTGAATGGTCCGGAGACTAATAATATGCGTCGATCGCCTGGCCCCGAATCAATCCAACCCGTTCCAGTAACGGGATCGCCAGGCACACGAAACATGGTTACGTTGCCGTCCGGATCCTTCCAAGGTTCAGCCGGATCAATAGGACGTGGACGGAAGCCTCGCAGCAAATTATACCATTGCTCCGTTCCTCGATATGGACCACCGCGATCAGGATCCTGATCTACGCCACCTATGGCAAAAAACGCGAATGAGGTCATGGGCAAATTTTTATAGCCACCAATTCGCTTCAATCCCCAAATTGCTGTATCTGCTTCGGTAGCAACGACACGCGGTCCGGCAAAAAAGTCGTAACCGCCTGCCGGTGGTGGATAGCCAGCATCGCTGTAAGTCGCGTCGATTTCAGATCCATTATAAACGTAGCCTAAGCTGAGTGTAGTATCGCAGCCCGCTAAATCGTCACTGGCATCGCCATTATCAGGATCCGACCACTGGCAAAAATAGCAATCCTCGATACGAGCATTGCTGGGCGTTTCTTTACGTCCTTTATATATTACTCGGAACTGCTTAAAGATGCAGTTGCCAATAGCATCCGTACGTTGATATCCCCACATGGTAAGCTGAATTTCAATGCCGATCGGCGGCGAACCATATAATCCGACGGTAGCCGATGAACTCAGGTCGTTACAAACCAGATAAATGACTTGATCGCCGTTTGCATAACCCGGTTCATCAGCATCAGGATAAAGGATAGGTGTGCCGTCGTCGTTGAATTGCGGCGTATAAACACCGTCGCCATCGGCATCATAGAAAGGCGCGCCTTTGTAGGTTGGCCAATCCATCCAATCCTGCCTGTAAATATCACGTATAGTTTGAATATCACTTTCTGTCACTGAACCGGCAGGAATATCATTGACTTCGGCCGCATCCAGACGCAGGCCTTCATCAGATATCGTGGCGAAATCGCGTCGAATACGCCAGATACGATATACATTAACATTATCGTCGAGATCCTCGCCGATTCCCTGTGATAGAATGGCGCCTGGTACAGTACCGGTCGAATAAGCCTGGCCACCTACTCGCAGACTCGGATCAACTCCATCCTGAACCAGACCGCCGATGATCAATCCATCCTGGAAGATAACCGGTGTTTTCGGGGTGCTACCGCGTGGATAGTAAAATCCCGAGTTGCCGGCCGGTTCATTCGCGGATGTTCCATCGGAATAGATCCAACTGGAAACTTTACCGATGTTGATCAAAGTGCGATTGGTGGTAGTTTGATTGGCCTTTTGCAATCGCGCATTGAGTTTACTTCCCTCCTCCAACTTGGCGTAGCTGGTTGCCGCTTGCATAAACCAGCCCACCGATAGGATGAGAAGAAGGATCATCACTTTTTTCATTCGCTACCTCCGTAAGTACGGTTCTGATAATTTTTTCGCTTTTTTCATCCAAGCATGCCGCTTGTTGCGCCAGCAGAGCAAAGCGGCAAGTTTAAAGCATTTGACTTAGAACTCCAGACGAACGCCGGCGCGAATCTGACGCGGCGTGCCGAACAACCAACCGGGATGAACTCTATTATAGTTGGAGCCATTGCCGGATAAATTGATGGCATCATAAAGCGCCCAGTAATAATCTCCGCCGTTGGCTTCTGCAACCCCGGCGCTTTCCCGTTCATAAGCCCGCCAACCGTCGTCCCAAGCGTTGCCGGTGCGTTCATAAACGTTCGCGACGTTGCGTCTGTCGGTCAAGTTCTGCACATAGACGTAGAAATTGGCTGCGAGTGGTCCGAAATCGACGGTTTTATCGATGCGCAGATCGATATTCCAATTCCACGGTGTGTAGGAAGTATTGACCGCCTCTAATGGATAGCGATTACGGGCATCACCAAGGACACCTCCAATACTCTGGTCCGATTGTCCAATCGAGCCGGTTCTCAGCGTGTAGGGATGGCCGCTCTGGAAGGTAAAGAGCAAGTTGGCGCCCAACTGTTCCAGAATCTTGCCGCCGTCATCTTTGCCCCAGCGATAATCAACATTGATGGCGCCGACGTGCGGGCGGTTGAAATCCAGCGGGTTGATGATGGTGGGCACCTCGGTTCCCTGTTCGGTGCCGGCAATGGTGGAAGTGTTCGCGGAAGCCGTGCCCAGAGCCGACGAATAGGTATAGTTCACCTGCGCGGCCACACGGTTGGTGCGACGCAGCGTTAACGAGAACTCGATACCCTTGGTTGTGGCAAAAGCACCGTTCTGTAAAATATTATAATAGGAAATAGCATCGGTTTGCGCACCTATGATACGGCCTGTTGTCACCCAGTCCTGAATATCCTTATAGAACGCAGTAACGTCGAACGAAGCATTGTCGGCGAACTGCTGGTTGAAACCGATTTCGTACTGGGTGGTGATCTGCGGATCTAACGCATATCCTGGCGGATTCATGAAAGCAAAACCGCCGGTGAACATCTTATCGTAGTTGTAATTCTGCCTGTACATCTGGTTTAGATTCGGCGCCTGAACGAATTTGCCGAACTGCACGTGAAAGACGGTGCGATCGGTGGCCGGGAACGCAAAACCCAGACGCGGGCTGACGTACCATTTGCCGCCGCGGAAATTCAATTGATCGACGATCAACGAATGTTCGTCTTTATTCCAGGCCGGATTGCGCGGATCATCAAAATAGAAATCGTCATTATCCATGTAATCCAAACGCACACCGGCGTTGATCACTAACTGCTTGGCCTCGAACTTGTCCTGCAGATAGATGGAACCGTACATCGGCGTCTTGGGCCCATCCAGGCCGTGATAATTATCGCTCAACTCATTTCCCCAGATGTCGAAGCCGTATCCGCCGGCTTGAGTGGCATTGGCCAGCTCGCCGTAATCTTCCATATCACCCTGTTTGGCGCCGATAAAAATGTCGGGATAGGTAGTATAATATCGAAACATACCGAATCCTGCGCCGCCGAAAGTGCGCACGGTCCACCGCTGTATGTCGCCACCCATGCGAATTTCATGTTTTTTCCATTGTGTGGTCATGGCCACCGAGCCCGACAAATAGTGGCGTTTTTGCTTGCCGTAACCCCATGGCTGGTTGGGATCAATGAAATTAAAGCTATAGATATCGATGTCATTGCCGACTTCAGCTTTTGCCCAATTCTTGTAGGTAAAACCGTTGGCGGCGTTTGAAATACTGTCCCCGTACGCCCACCAGTTATCGCCAAATGTGTCGTCATAACTCTTCCAGCGATAGTCGAAATAATCGAACGTTACCTCGGCAAAAGTTTTCGGGCTGATCAGATAGGTGCCCTTGAGGGTGAATAGACCGGTGCTTCTTTCGTTGTGACCGGTTCTATCCAAACGTAGGATTTCACTGACCGGATTACCTCCGCCGTTATTCTCCGCCTTTTGATAAGAAAGATTGGCCGCAAAACGCAACCGGAACGAAGAAGCGTCATACACCAGAGTGCCGGCGCCGCGATAATCTACAACCCCGCTGTTTTCAATCCAGTTATCGGTCATGTGCAAACCCTGCTTGATGGTGTCTCCGAAACTGGTGGTGAGTAGCGGAAAATTGGTTGCATCCATTTTTTCGGGATCGGTTTCGTGATTAAAATTGAAACCCTTCCAATAACGCACAATGCTGTTGCCTCGGTTTGTATACTGTCCGGCAGTGAAGAATTTCAGCTTTTTATTAGTCATGGGAACCGGTCCCGAAGCTGTCAGGGTCAAGTCATTGTATCCGTAGGAATAGGTGTCGAGAAACTTTTTACCCGGACTGCTGAAATCATCGCTCTCGAACTGAATGGTCGCTTGATAGTCCGGCGTACCGGAACGCAGGGTGGATCGCACGATACCGGCATTGGCACCGCCGAATTCGGCGGTGTAGCCGCCCGCCTGCACCTGGAACTCTTCCAGGGCGTCGGGAATCAGCGTCACCAGGTTGGTGCCGCCCACTACGTCGCGAGTGCTGGCGCCTTCGAGGAAATAACCGACTTCCTCAGCGCGACCGCCGCGGATGTAGAGGGTGCCGTCGCGCGTGACCACACCGGGCTGCAGAGAAACGATGGTGTTGACGTTACGCGTCGGGATATTTTTGAAATCTTCAAATCCCTGAATGCGCACCGCGTTGGTGGCGTTGGGATTGACCAGTGGTCTTTCGGCTACAATGGTAATGTCGCCGGCCTGTAGGGCCTGGGAGGTGAGTTCGAAATTCTGCGCCGTCGTCAAACCACTGCTGACGCGCACATTCTCAACGGTCATGGTGCGGTAACCGACAAACGAGGCGCGAATGTCATAGGTGCCGACCGGCACATTGAGGATCAAGAAATTGCCGTTGACGTCGGTCATCGCGCCCATGGAGGTGCCTACCAGTAGAATGTTCGTGCCCGGCAAAACATCACCCGTTTCTTTATCGACCACTTTGCCGCTCAGTTTTCCTGTGTCGGCCGCAAACAGCAACGCGGGGATGACCAGGGAACAGATGAGCACTAGCAATATTTTTTGTTTCATAGAATGGCCTCCGATTGATTCAATCAAATAGTCATTTTTCATCGAGTTGGATCTTAATTGTCATTGACGACCAAAACATCCAGAGCGGCTGCTTTGCCGATGACAAAGACCGTCATCCGCGTCGTGCCGACGGAGATGGGGTAATTGATCAACGGTATAGCGCCGGCGTTGCCCTTCAGGCTATAATCACCCGGCGGCATGCCCATGTAGGGGCTGATTTTTTTATAGGCGAGATCGCCGAAATCAGCTGCAACCGTATCGGCGGCCATCGCTTCAAACGACACCGTCGGCCCATCCGGGCAGAGGTGCACTACGCGCAGGGCGCCGTTGGCTCCGAGGTCGGCCGAGTCAAAGAACCTTCTTTCGGCCAGACGCAAAAAGGCTCTCGCACCTTGCTCCAGGTCCAGAATGCAAAACGTGCCGCGCATCTGGGTGGCCACGGAAACCAGCAGGGTGTCGCCGTTGGAGAGCACAACCGTTCTCGTCCCGGCCGGGTATACCTGATGGCTCAGGACACTCTTGAAAGACATGTTGCCCTTGGCTGCGCCGTCGATGGTGACGCCCACATCACCCAAATCGGTAGCCGCATGAATAAAGCGATATGCTCCTACCGGATCGGATATGGCCGGTTCCTCATTGGGAATGTCCACACAGCTGAGGAACAACATCGACGATAGCAGCAAGACGCCAAATAGCATGAGTGTGATTTTGTGTTGTGTCTTCATATTCATGCATTCTCCTTTGTAAGTTCTCCTACAAATAGATAGGTAAAAAAAGGAATTAATTAAGACTCCATTTTTTTGAAACAAATCACCTCCTTCAAACGTAATTTAATTAACAGGATTAATTGGATTTAATTGATTAATGTTCCGTAAAATACCGCGGGCTAATCAGGATTGATTTGCTATCCTTACCCGCATCAGTATGCAGCGAATACGCTGCATTTTCAGGGCAAAACCGCCCATCCATGTAGTTGTTTATTTGTTGTTTTTGTTATATTTTTTATTGTAAAATGCAAAATCATCCGGAGTATAAAGAATAGAAAAAAATAGTACGCACAATACGCGTTGCTTTTCGGCTTTACGGTTTTTGTCACTATTTTCTCAGATGCCATTTTGGGTTGTGGAATAACTGCATTGCTATTCCGGATATGGGGCATGATTACCGTCATCATCACTTGATTTTAGCTTGCTGTTGTTTTGATAAATTAAACGTTATCTTTTATTTATCAAGAACTCGACGGGATCAGTATATTTATTCGACTTTTCTTTCTTTTTTTAAATATAGAAAAAAACTTGATCAGCGTCAAGTTTTTTTTTTAAATATTGACCATTTTTACGCTTTTCTTTACAACTTTTTACCTTAAAACAGCCTCAATGACCTTCCAGAGCTCATTTTTCCCCCTGCCATCCCTGACTGAAAAGGGTATGAGCGGGTGTTCCCGTACAATGCCCTGCATCTGTTTATAACGCTGCCATTGCGTATGAATCTGCCGGGAAGATAGTTTGTCGGCTTTGGTGCCGACCACCACGAACGGTTGTTGCCGCTCCATCAGCCAGCCCCACAGTTCCCGGTCCAACGGCGACGGATCGTGGCGCAGATCGATCAGCGAAATGAGCAAACGCAGGTTTGCCGCTGTTTGCAGATAGGTCTCGATCAGACCCTGCCAGGCATGGATCAGCGTCTTGGCGGCCCGGGCATAGCCATAGCCGGGCAAATCGACAAAATAGAAAGCGTTGTTGATGCGATAAAAGTTCAGGCACTGCGTCTTGCCGGGAGTAGCGCTGACATGGGCCAGTTTCCTGCGCTGCAACAGGGCGTTCAAAAGACTGGATTTGCCCACATTGGAACGCCCGGCAAAGGCGACCTGCGGCAGGTCGTCTTTGGGCAGATCATGGATATGATAAACCGATTTGATGTATTCGGCCTGGGTGATTTTCATATTATTATCTTGGTTCAACCATAATTGGACTTGGTCTTATCAATTATTTTTTACACAAAATGGTTAAAATTTGTCGAGATTCCAAAGTTCAAAAAATGTATAGATTCTACGTTATTAGTGCCTTCTCCCCCGTTTCTCAAGGGGGAGAAGGACAGGATGAGCGGGACATGCCGTCATTTAACTATATTCGACGGCTGTTATCGTACTTTTTAGACAATCCCAATAAAAATTCCGGTTTATCCGGATTGGGTGAAATAGGGCGCTGATTTTCACTGCATGATAATTGTCGTTCCAATGAATTTACGCTCCGCAGCGGACAAAGTCAAGGCGAACTTTTCCTCGCTATGCGTACTGGAGATTGCCAGGACAGGAATCTGTTTGACTTATTTTTACCCACTGAGCCAATCCATGCTTACGCGTTGGGTATGGCAATAATGCCATGATTCACGCAAGGACATAAAAAAAGATGGTCATTGCGAATCCGCCGCAGGCGGATGAAGCAATCCCCGCCATGTCCTTAAAAGCGAGTGCGCCGATACGTAATCCCTACCATCATTTGATACCCCAACCAGGATATAGCGGAATTTTTATTGGGCGATCAGTCTGATCGCCTTAAAATTTTCAACCACTTTGTATAATAAAATTGAAAAGTTATTAATGGCTCACAAAAATTGAACGATCACAAAAAAAATATCCTTTCTGTGCCCTTTCACTTTTATGCCCCAATCCACTATATAGAAATCACGGTTTCAAGAAACCAAATCCGTGCCGATTCGTATACAAATTTATCCGCTTTGTTTAGAATTGGACCAACACGCTATAATAAACTTAAGCATGCCAATTATGAAGGGGATGTCTCATGAAATTAATCCAGAAGACGAATATGGTAGCCATCGTCTGCCTGACATGGATTGTCTTTCCAATAGCCGTTGCCGGGCAAACAGGTATTCATAATCAGGGTTCAGGCACCTCGGAGGATCCCTATGCGGTACCTGAAACAGATGATCAGATCATGGTCGACGCGGTCCTGGAGGAGCCGGCCTGGCAGGACGCGTTGACACTGGAATTGAAATTTCCTACAAAATCAATCCGCGCACGGTGCTCTTTTTAGGATACAGCGATAACTATACGGGGGATCAGAACATCAGGCTGACGCAATCCAACCGGACCTTATTCCTGAAATTGGGGTATGCCTGGGTGATATAAAAATCTAAAGCCGAAAAGCCTTAACCTGCGGATTGAATAAGGCCAGACGGAGCGCAGACATTCCTGTCCGCGTCTTGACCGCCGATGCATGATCCGGAACGGTGAGGAAAAAATGATCTTATTCGTTTATTTCGATATCGCGACCCAAACCATATTTTCAAATTATATCATGCAAAAAGTAGTCGAGTGCTCGAATCACATATCAAATAAAACAATCAGGGCTTTTGTCACCCAGGTGCTGACAGCCATGTTTCTGATCCTTACTTACGGCATAATGGCTTGCAAAGGTCCGGATGTTTCATACAACAGAGCCGAAGACAGGCAGGCAGTTGAAACGGCCATTCATAATGTCTTCGGCTGGGCGGTTAATAAGGATTTTGATCTGTTCTTCCATACCATTGCCGACGATTCCAACTTTATCAGCGTCACGCCTTACAATCGGGTCAAATTCGGCAGCCAGGCCGTGAAACAGGACAGTGCCTTCTGGGGCAGTCCGCATTTCAAGGCCATCCGGCATGAAATCCGCGATTTGCATATTCACTTTTCAACTTCCGGCGATGTCGCCTGGTTTTATGGTGTGGTGGATGATATCAACGAATGGCGAGGACAGCCCGCCAACTGGTGTAATACCAGATGGACCGGCGTTCTGGAAAAGAGAGAAGGGGAGTGGAGAGTTGTCCAGCAACATTTTTCCTGGGCGTCGGATTGATAGCATAAAAAATCTCTGTTAGGTTTGATAATGAAAAATAAAAACCATAGGAGGAAAAAATTCATGGAAAGAACCTACACGATTATTTTGCTGTTCTTTGCCTTCATCCTCTTTGTTTTCCATTGTGGAGAACCTGGCGGGATGTTGAACAGAGAGGCTGAAATCCAGGAAATCTCCAGGGTCATCGATTCCGCCATAGGCTGGTTCAAGACCAAGGATTTCGAGCTGTCGTTCAACACCTTTGCCCAGGATTCCAATCTCCTCGAGGTGCATCCCGACGGGGAGGTGGTCAAGGGATTTGAGCAATTCAAGAAAAACGCGGAGATCTTTAAAAATCCGGAATTTTTATATGTGCGGCATGAGATATGGGATCAGAAGATCACGCTGTCAAAGTCGGGGGATACGGCCTGGTTCTTTTGCATGCTGAACGATATCAGCACCTGGAAAGGGCAGCAGGTCGGTTGGGAGAACACCCGCTGGACCGGTACGCTCGAAAAACGGGATGGCCGCTGGGTGATTGTACAGCAGCATTTTTCGTTTGCGGTGGAGTGAGGACGAAAATAAGTGTTATTACATAATAAATGGATTTTAAAACAAGGAGAGTTTCAGTATGTTTAGAAAAAAGGGGAGAACATGTCTTTCGATAATAAAAGAACATATAAATCTTTTCTTTTTACTTATAATCGATCGTCCGGCAGATCCCTGCCGGACGGAATGCTGATGCGGGATTTCCATCCCGC
>JAFGSU010000340.1 GCA_016934435.1 Candidatus Zhuqueibacterota bacterium
ATTCTCGATGAGCCGACCATCGGTCTCGATCCCAAACAAATTATCGAAGTGCGGCAACTCATTAAAAGCCTCGCCGGCAGTCATACGATCATTCTCAGTACCCATATTCTGCCGGAAGTCAGTATGACCTGCGAACGCGTGGTCATCATCGATAAAGGCAAGGTGGTTGCTGAAGATACACCCGATAATTTGAAAAAGAAATTGACCGGTTCCATGCGGTTGCATGTGGCCATTAAAGGGAAGGTTGCCGACATCCAGTCGCGCCTGAGCAAGGTCGCCGGCGTGCAAAAAGTGGAGCGAATGGATACCGTCGAAGTGGACGGCGTCAACGAATACCTTGTGGACGGCAGCGCCGATGCGGAGATACGTCCGCAACTGGCCAAAGCGGTCATCGACAACGGATGGGAACTTTATGAGATGAAACCCGAAGGAATGAGCCTCGAAGATGTGTTCTTACACGTAACAACCGAGGAGGAGGTGGGCGCGCAATGAGAAATTTTACAGCTATCTTGAATCGCGAATTGAAATCGTATTTTTCATCTCCTGTCGCTTATGTGGTGACGGGGCTTTTCTTGTTGCTCGCAGGTGTTTTCTTTTATTTGATTATCACCAATTTCGTTCAGATTTGTATGCGAGCCGATATGCAGGCGCAATATTATCGTATGGCGCCGCCAAAACTCAATATCAATATGATGGCCATACGGCCGTTTTTTCATAACATAAGTCTTTTTGCCCTGTTCTTCCTGCCGTTCATTACCATGCGGCTGTTTTCGGAAGAAAAGAAAACAGGCACCATCGAGCTATTGTTGACCTCACCGGTTACCAATTTGCAGTCCATTCTGGGTAAATTTACCGCCAGCGCAGTCCTCTATATCATCATGCTTGGGTTGACCTTTATTTATATGATTTTGTTATTCATCTTCGGTAAACCCGAGTTGGGACAAATCCTAACCGGATACCTGGGATTACTATTACTCGGTTTGAGTTATCTGTCTTTTGGCGTATTTTTCTCAACGCTTACCGACAACCAGATCATAGCGGCCGTTAGTACGGTAACATTTATTCTTGTTTTCTGGGCAATCGGCTGGGTCTCCGGAATGGTCAATCCGGCCTGGGGCGAAACGCTGTCCAATTTTTCGCTCATCGAGCATTTTGACGATTTCGCCAGGGGTATATTCGATAGCAAGCATGTAATATATTACATCAGTTTTATTTTTATGGGACTATTCCTTTCATTTATATCCATTGAATCAGCAAAATGGAGGGGCAGATGATGAAGAAATTTGCACGAATCGGAGGAATGACCGGACTCTTTCTCATTTTGTTGGGGCTGATTTTATATTCAATTTTGGGCACATGGAATAATTGGCTCTATGCTCCGTTAATCGTAGGCGGCGTTCTTGTGATCGCCTATCTGATCCTTGAATTCGAGGAAATCAAGCGGGGCCTGTCGAGCCGTTCGACAAAATTCGGCTCAAATGCCGCATTGATGATCGTCATCGTTTTCGGCATATTAATCGTTTTGAATATTTTCACATCACGATTCTCCTGGCGGTTGGATACCACTGCGGCCAAACAGTTCAGCCTGGCTGAACAGACCCGCAACATCCTGAAAAACCTGGAAAAAGAAGTCAGGGTAACAGGATTTTTCAAGTCGGGAGAGGAAGCTCGGGTGAAAGAGCTCTTGACCGAATACGCCCATTATTCAAAGAAAATCACCTATGAATTTGTCGATCCGGACAAGGAGCCCGGACTGGCGAAGAAATATAACATCAAGGCCTATGGCACGCTTGTGCTTGAAGGTAACGGCAAAGAAGAAAAAATCGAGAAATCGCAAGAGGAAGATTTAACCAATGCCCTGATTAAGGTAACGCGCGAAGGACAAAAGAAGATCTATTTCACTACCGGTCACGGCGAAAAGGATTATGACCAGACCGAGCAATTCGGTTTGAGTACGGCCAAAGAATCAATCCTCGATGAAAATTATCTAATTGAAAAAATTCTTTTAGCCGAAAAAGATGCCATCCCGGAGGATTGTGCCGTTTTAGTTATTTCCGGGCCGAAAACCGATCTCTTTCAAAAAGAACGAAACCTGATCGACGAATACCTGCGCAAAGGCGGTAAAGTTCTGTTTATGCTGGATCCGGACGCCGGCAACACCTACAGCGTCCTTCTGGACGATTGGGGATTCAACGTAGGCAATGATGTGGTGGTCGACGCCTCCGGCCTCGGTCAGCTGTTCGGCGCCGGACCGACCATTCCCATTGTTTCACAATATGAAACGCACGCCATGACCAAAGATTTTGGCTTGATGACGTTCTTTCCGGAAGCGCGTTCCATATCAAAAGGGACGGTTCCCTCCGGCGCCACATTCAATGAAATCGGCAAAACCAATCCGCGCAGCTGGGGCGAAACTTCGCCCATCTCGACCGGAAAAATCGGTTTTGACGACGGCAGGGATTTACGCGGGCCTATCACGCTGATTGCCGCCTGCGAGACCAGCGCCGCCAATCCGACACCCGGAAAAACAGGCGCCAAAACGCGCATCGTGGTCATCGGCGATTCCGATTTCCCTACCAACGCCTATTTCAAGCTTCAGGGTAACGGCGATCTATTCATGAATGCCCTGAGCTGGCTGGCTGAGGAAGAGGACCTTATCTCGGTCCGGCCCAAGGACCCGGAAGATCGCAGAATTAGTCTGACCAAGACGCAATCCATGATCATATTATACGTCGGCGTCATTTTGATGCCGCTGGTCATTTTCATCGTAGGCATTGTCGTATATCGTAAACATAAATAAGGAGTTATTTAAGATATGAAATTTAGAACAACGCTCATCCTTGCATTAATCTTAGCTCTGGGCATCGTTGGCGTTGTTATGTTGCAAAAGCAAGATGCTCGTAAGGAAGAAGTAAAAAAAGCGGAAGAAAAAATACTTTCGTATTCGGGTGAAGAGATCAAGGAAATCATGATCGAACCCAGCGGGATTCATGCATTGCGCGATAGCAACGTTTGGAACATCATCGCACCGGTTCGCACCCAGGGCGATAAAGGCGCTCTGGACGCGGTGGCCAACATGTTCGAATGGGCTAAAAAGGAACGGGTGGTTTCATCCGAACCGGCAGAATACGCTTCATTCGGCTTGCTGCCGCCGCGAGCCGTACTGGTCGTCGGCTCCGATGAGGTGCAGGATACCCTGTACGTCGGCGATAAAGCGCCGGTGGGTTCGAA
>JAFGSU010000341.1 GCA_016934435.1 Candidatus Zhuqueibacterota bacterium
AAGACACTCCCATCCGCACCGGCGTCCTGCTCCGGTTGGGGATTTTGAGTCTTGTGGCGGTGGCTGTGCGTTACGAGTCGTTGTTTCTCGTTGTCGCGGCGAGTATCGCTCTCGCCGTTAAACGTCGCTGGTCTGCTATTGCCGCCCTCATAACCGGCGCTGTGATATCGGTATGCGGATTTGGCATCTTTAATATCGCCAATGGCGGGCCGTTCCTGCCGGTCTCCCTGCTCATCAAAGGCCGTATGCCGCATGTGGATAGTTTGATTGCAATCGCAGACGCGCTCGGCGCATTGGCGCTCCGGACGTTGTCGCATAATACGCATATGTACATCCTCGTCCTTTGCCTGATTCTGCTTTTCTGGCATGATCAGAAAAGCGGCCTCCGATTGGACACCCGTAATCTGCTCATCCTGATGGCGCTCACTGCCATCCTGCTGCATCTGCAATATGCCCGGTTGGACTGGTTCTATCGCTATGAAGCCTATCTTTTGGGTATGGCCATGACCGTACTATTTCTTCACATCGGTAATTCGGGCGATTTTTTAATGCGCACAGCCTGGCGAAAAAGATCATGGATAGCGCCCCTGTCGCTGTGGATTCTTCTCGGCCTGGCGACCAGTCCGCTTGTGGTTCGATCTGCGCTGGCCCATCACAAAACGATTCCGGCAACCAAAAACATCTATGAACAGCAATATCAGATGGGAAGATTCCTGCAAACGTTTTATAATGGCGCGTCCGTTGCGGCCAACGATCTGGGCGCCATCAATTATCTGGCGCGGCTAAATTGTCTCGACCTGACAGGTCTGGCCTCTTATGAGGTCCTGTTACACATAAAGAACGGAACCTTAAGCACCGCCGTCATCCGCGAGCTGGCTGCTGAAAGAGGGGTTCAAATTGCCGTGGTTTACAACGCGTGGTACCAGGGGCCGATCGCTTTGCCCGAAGAATGGCTGCCGGTGGGGACGTGGACCATTCGCAATAATATCGTCTGTGGCGACAGTACGGTAACATTCGTGGCGGTAGATGATGCGGAAGCGCGGCAACTGTCGACCCATCTTCGAGCTTTTAGCGCACAATTGCCGCCGGGCGTGATCTGGCAAGAAGCGGCGGAACAGGATACGGTGAACCGGCACGATTCTAAAATGGTAGAACGTTGAAAGCAAGACACCTTCTGATCGATCAGTGGCACTCCGGGTGTATTGATCACCACACGTAATCCCCCCTGTCATTCTGAAAGAATCCATTGTCGATAGCCAACCAGCTCCGCCGGCGGCGGTTCAAAACGCGGCTAACAGGGGAGGCTTGCAGCATGACAGGGGAACGGCTTTTTCCCGCAGCAACTCTATTTTTTGTCATTCTGAAAGAATCCATTGTCGATAGCCAACCAGCTTCGCCGGCGGCGGTTCAAATCGCGACTAACAGGGGAGGCTTGCAACATGACAATGCAGATATCTCCAATCCAGACGCCCCCTACTGCCGCCACAGCGGCAAATAACCCACCTGCTCCACAATCTGCTGGCCTTCCGCACTCAGAACCCAATCGATGAACGTCTTGGTATATCCCTCGGGTTTATCGATGGTGTAGAGATACAAATAGCGCACAATGGGATAGGTATCATTGCGAAAATTCTCTTCACTGGCGGCGATGCCATTCACCCTGCATGGGATAACGGACGCCGCATAGGCGATACCGCCATAGCCGATGGCATTGACCTGTTCGGATACGGCCTGGACGATAGATCGTGTGGTGGGCTGGGTTTCCGCCGATGCGGCATACGGTTCGCCGTCCAGCACATGTTCGCGAAAATAGAGATGACTGCCGGACTTGGGCGATCGGCTCACAATCCGTATTTCCCGGTTCGGTCCGCCCACGGATTGCCAATTGCTGATCTTGCCGGTAAAAATATCCTTGATCTGAGTCAGGGTCAGATCCTTCACCGGATTCTGAGGATGCAGGTAGACGATGAGCGCATCTTTTCCGACCAGATGTTCGATGCCGATTTTACCGTAGCGCTCGCCTAACAACTTCATCTCCTCCGCCATGATCGTTCGCGACGCGGCGCAGATATCCGCATCTCCCTCTGCCAGCGCCTGGATGCCGGTTTGTGTACCGCCGGCTTGCGCATGCACGGAGATACCCGGATAACGCTTCATGAACGATTCCGCCCAGCGCTGGGTCAATACCGCCATGGTATCCGAGCCCTTGATGCGCAGTTTGGCGCCGCCGCGATGAAAAATCGCGCATTGTGAAAAACACAGCGCTAGAACAAGCAGTAAAACTGAAACTCTTTTCAACATGATCCACCTCAGCGCTTTTTAGCGATCGACTGCAGGCGCGCATTGATGTAGGGCGTGCCGGGAATCCATTCCGGTGTCTCTTCCATTTCCAGAATACGATTGGCGAACGCGTATATGATCCGGCAATGCTGTCTGGTCGCCGGCAAAAAAATCGGCTGCGATAGATCATCAAAGGGGGTGTGATAGCGCTCCATACTCCACTCGATCATACGTCGTATGCCTTCCTCCCTGGTCAGCCGGAGATACGATGGTCCCTCCATGATCAGGATGGCGGGTATGCCGGCGGCGGCAAAAGCCATCTGATCGGAACGCGAAAAAGACTCGGTTGCGGTAAATTCAATGGGAATGGGCGCCAGTTTTAGAGCCATCTTTTCTATGACACCCTGCAGGATCGAACCGAGACTGGACAGATCGGCGCCAACCCCCACCACTTCTTTGAATTCATCGAACATGGCCAGGCCGTCGATATTGATATTGGCCACGGTTTTGTAATGTGGCACCGGCGCGTGATCCAGATAAAACGTCGCTCCCAACAAACCCTTTTCTTCTCCGGTGGTAAACAGAAAAATCACCGACCTTTCGGGTTTTTGGGGCTGCCGTTTTATAAGCCGGGCGATTTCCAGCAGCCCGGCAACACCGATGGCATTGTCGCCGACACCGTTATAGATCGAGTCACCATCCACTGCCTGCCCGATGCCCAGATGGTCATAGTGAGCGGACAGGATCAGATATTCATTTTTGCGCCGTGGATGGCTGCCTTCGATCCAGCCCAGGACGTTTTTAGCCAGAAATTCGCGCTGTTTGAACTCGCCCCGAAAAGATACGGCCCCATTCAAGGGAAAACTGAGCAGGGCGTGCGTCCGCGACATTTCCAGCACCTGCTCAAAACTATACTCTGCATGGCTGAATATTTTCCGGGCAGCTTTTGGATTTAATGCCAGCGACAGGTGGCCGGCGACGGAATAGGCCAGTACCACATCCTCGAACAGGAATCCCCGGCGCCAATCTGCCCAGCCTGTCTTCATTTCTTCCTGAGGATTCGGAATCAGGATGCTGCCACGGGCGCCACGCGCAATGGCCATGCGCTCTTTGGATTCCGCATACGAATAGATACTCGGAAAAGAGCCGTTGAAATAAGCCGGATCGTCGGAGGGCGGTTCTCCGGATAAATAAACGACAATCTTGCCATTCACGTCGATGTCGGCATAATCATTATAATCAAATTCCGGCGCCGCAATGCCGTACCCGACGAAATAGAGCGGCGTTGGATTGGGCACAAAAGTTTGCGCGCCACTTTTATACAACACGTAATCCTCCGCCAAGGCTAAAGGGCATACCTGGTCGCTGCAATAAAACGACAGCTTTGAACTGGGCAACGGCGTGCTGCCATGCATGGGAATGGGCTGGAAATAGGTATTGTCGTCGCCAAATGGTGCAATCTGACATTTACGCAGAATATAGGCGATGTAATGGGCCGCCAGTTCACTGCCCTGCGTACCCGTAGATCGGCCGGCCAGAGCATCGCTGCCCAAAAAAGCGATATGCGCGGACAGGGAATCCAACGAAATGTCATATAGAGTCGCCGTCCCGGTTTGCGCACCCGACCATCGGCAAATGATGAGACACAGGGCAACTCCCGGCAACCATTTTTGAATTGAATCCGACATGCGGCTGAATCATCCTGAATAAATTAAATTGTGACTAAAAACAGACTGCTGACATTGAGCCAGAAGCAGCTCTTTCTAAAAAAATATTCACATCGCACAGGTGTGAACGATCCTCCCCTTATTATTATAATTTAATCTTAAAAATCAAGATTGCAAAAGAATAATTTTAATTTACGGATAACCTGGTTGGTCATCCCTTTCCTATCTTTGAACTATAGCAGCCTTCCAAAAAACGGCTATAAAAAAAAAGGCGCAGACAGGTAACACTCATCCTCTCCGCGCCTTTCTTTAGGGAAGGCACAAAAACTTGTTTTTTTGTGTTCGCAAACCTGAAAGGTCAAGACCTATCAGGCTTTTAGTTCATTTATCCCTGTTTCGTTTAGCCCATTTGACCTCTACGCAATGGAAAATCCATCAGAGGTCAAGACGCGGACAGGAATGTCCGCGTCCCGTTTGGCCTATTTGATCAATAACATTTTCTTTGTGAATACCTTTTCGCCGGCCTTGATCCTGTAGATGTACGTGCCGCTCTGCAGATTGGCAGCATCCCAGGTGATGGTATGCCATCCGGCATCCATGACCTTATTCACCAGCACGTCCACCTGCTGTCCCAGGGTGTTATAGATCGTCAGAGTAACCTGAGACCGGATTGGTAATGCGAAGCGGATATTGGTGCTGGGATTGAACGGATTGGGATAGTTCTGCGTCAGTGTATAATCCGTCACCTGCTGCACTTCCTCTTCGACTGCATTGGGAACGGGAACCTGGAAATTAAAACTGCTCCAGCCGGCAGTCCAATCTTCCAATCCGAAAGCGCCGACAAAGTTGGCATTTGGATCAAAAAAGCCGTCATTCGGCGGTAATCCACCACCCTGCCATACCGGTGAACCGGCCATGGGCATGGCATTGGGATTGTCCATATTAAAAGCATCAGCCAATAACACATCGGCATTATTCGCATACGTGCGGCCGCCGTTATTGGTGAACCAGGCGTCCATACCGGCCTGGAAGGTCG
>JAFGSU010000342.1 GCA_016934435.1 Candidatus Zhuqueibacterota bacterium
ATTACAAATTGAACGGTGAAATCCGAAAATCCAAAGACACAACCCCCGAGCCGCCGGATTTGCAGGCCATTTTGCGCGAAATGGCGGATTTGAATTTTGACTATTGCGTCATGGAAGCCTCTTCGCACGGCATCGAGTTCCATCGTATGCAGGGCTGCCAGTTCGACGTCGCTCTTTTCACCAACTTGACCCAGGATCATCTCGATTTCCACAAATCCATGGATCATTATCTCTCCGCCAAACTGAAACTTTTCAAATGGCTCGAGCCCAAACACCACGCTGTGATCAATATTGATGATCCCGCGGCGCATCACTTTATAAAGGCCACCCGGGCGCAACGCATCACCTATGGTATCCGGCAGCAGGCCGATGTGATGGCCAGGGATATCGATTATGCCATCAACCGCACGCGCTACCGGCTGACAACTCCGATCGGCGATATCGATATCGATACCCCCCTGGTCGGCCGTTTCAACGTCTATAACGCCCTGGCGGCCGTCGGTGTAGCGGTGTCGCAGGGATTGGATTTAACAACCATCAAATCGGGGTTGGAACGGACCATTCGCGTCTCCGGCCGGTTCGAACTGGTGGATAAAGGCCAGCCCTTTTCGGTGGTGGTGGATTACGCGCACACGCCCGACGGCATGGAGAACGTCCTCAGCCTGGCCAAAAGCCTCAATCCCAGGCAGTTGATCACGGTATTCGGCTGCGGCGGCGATCGCGATAAGGAGAAAAGGCCCCTTATGGGTGGTGTGGCCTCGCAGTATAGCGATAAAATCATCCTCACCGCCGATAATCCGCGCAATGAAGACCCTCATCAGATTATCCGGGAAATTGAAGCCGGATGTGATGGGCAAAAAGTCACCGCCATTATTGATCGCAGGGAAGCCATCGAAAAAGCCATCGGTATGGCTAAAGCCGGAGATATCGTCATGATCCTGGGCAAAGGGCACGAATTAACCCAGACCCTCAAGGAGCGGACCATTCCTTTCAACGATCGCGAAGAAGCGGAAAAGGCGCTGGACACATTGTAATCGCCGCGGTTCGGTGTAGATCGGGAGCAACCAACCCATTCACCGCAGAGGTAACAAAACGGGTTCATACTTTATGCAGCAGTTAAAGGTGAATCCGAAAACGGTCAAAAGACTCGAGGCATATGATGATTAAAACGCTATCTTGTATATTAATTTTGTCTGGTATGTTAACCTGTCAAAATGTGGAACGCCCCATGATACGATCAGCAAAAATCAATTCGCTCACTATCGTTGATGTTCAATTTCACGACATAGCCGTCAAGCCGCATAAGAAAGATTTTGAAATCATTCCCGGGACGCGGATTCATCGATTGGAGGCAAAAGATGGCATGTGGCGCCTGCACACTGATGCGCTGGATGTAACACAAACCTATCATATCCGATATCATGATGTGAAAAAAGAGCTGCAGCCGGATCAGGTTCTCGATATGTTCTATTCAAACAAACCGTTAGGTTGTAGCTGGAATGAGGACAACACGATTTTTAGACTGTTTGCGCCGCGCGCACAAAAAGTGTGGTTGCTGCTGTACGCCTCGGCCGAGGCTGAAAAGGGCGTGGCGCATGAAATGTTGCGCGACAGCGACGGCGTGTGGGAATGCCTTTTGCCCGGGCATTATTTCAATCAGTTTTATAATTATCGGGTTCAGGGGCCGCAGAGTCCGACGGAAGCATTTGACCCTGAAATATTGATTTGTGATCCCTACTCGCATGCGGTGGCGACGCGCAACGAATACCAGCATCGCGGTCGGACGCTGATCATCGACCATAGCGGATATGACTGGGAAGGCGATAGGCCACTGGGATACAGCATGGAAGACCTCATCATCTATGAATGCCATGTGCGCGATCTGACGGCGCATCCGAGTTCCGGCGTTGCCGCGGAATTAGCCGGCAGTTATCCCGGCCTCGTTCAAACGGGCAACCCAGGCGGCCTGGAGTATGTTAAAGCGCTCGGCGTCAACGCCGTCGAGTTTTTGCCGATACACGAATTCGGCAACATCGAGCTGCCTTACAACGTGCCGGCGGACGGAATCGTCAACACCTGGAATCCCTACAGCCGCAATCATTGGGGCTACATGACCTCCTATTTTTTCGCTCCGGAATCCTATTATGCCGGTGGTGGCACCATGCAACCCGGCGCTCTCAGCGGCGCCCACGGCCGGCAAATTCAGGAATTCAAGGATGTGGTCAAGGCCTTTCATCGCGCCGGCATCGCCGTCATTCTGGATGTGGTGTACAATCACGTCTCGCAATATGATCAGAACTGTTTCAAACTGATCGATAAGAAATATTATTTCCGACTGGACGATGATCAGAATTATATCGCTACCAGCGGCTGCGGCAACGATTTCATGACCGAACGCGCCATGGCCCGGCGTCTAATTCTCGACAGCGTCACCTTCTGGATGCGAGAATACCACATCGATGGGTTTCGATTCGACCTGGCCGCCATGATCGATTGGGAGACCGTGGATGCGATTGCCAGAGAGGCGCGCAAGATCAATCCTGATGTGATCCTAATCGCCGAACCGTGGGGCGGCGGCAAGTACACGCCGGCGAAATTTTCAAAACACGATTGGGCGGCGTGGAACGACCAGTTCCGCAACGGCATCAAAGGACAAAATCCGGCCGATGGACAGAGTTTCATCTTCGGGAAATGGTGGGGCGATCATAACATGGAGAAAATCAAAAATTACATCTGCGGCACGCTGTCGGCCGACGGCGGTCTGTTTCAAAAAAGCAGCCACGCGGTCAATTATCTCGGTTCGCACGACGATCATTGTCTTGGCGATTTTATCCGTATCGGCTGCGGCGAAGTGGGACTGGATGAGGTGGTGACGGATGTGGAAAAGAACGCCGGACTGACGCCGAGGCAGATGCAGATCAATAAACTCGGCGCTTTGATCCTGTTCACCAGCCAGGGCGCGGTGATGATGGAAGAAGGTAACGAGTTCGCCCGCAGCAAACGCATCGTCGAGGCAGATGTCCCGGACCCGCACGTCGGCCGCCTCGATCATAACAGCTACAACAAAGACAATGAAACCAACTATCTCAATTACCGGCATGCCGAATGGAATAAAGAACTGGTGGATTATTACAAAGGATTGATCGCGCTGCGAAAAAAGTATACCGCGTTTCGCCGTTCGCCCAAATCGTGTATAAAATTTTTACAATCGCCCAATGCGTTTGCCCTGTCCTACATTATCGACCGCAACCATAACCATGACGGCGTCGATCTGCTGGTGCTGCTGAATGCACATGCCGAGGAATCCGCAACCTTTGAACTACCGGAAGGCACATGGAGCGCGCTGGTGGATGATGAAAAAGCAGGTACAGAGATTATTAAGGTTGGAATGGAGAAAACCATTTGGGTTCCTGCGGCGAGCGGGATGGTGCTGATAAAAAAGTGAACTTCCGATAGTCATTGCGAGGGGCTGTCCAAAAAGTCCGATAAATCTATAAAAGCGAGTGCCCTCTCCCGCTCTCGGGAGAGGGAAAGGGTGAGGGTAAAAACATGTATTAATAAAATTTAAAATGCTTTTAAGAACCATTCGGCTAAAACCCGAACAGCGCATCGAATTCATCATTTTTTACTTTTTGGACACCCTCGAAGCAATCCCCGCCATGTCCTTAGGCTCTCTCGTTATTTCAATATTAACAAAAAAACAATGTCGCCGCGAGCAAAACCATTGGATAATCCCATCATCGATAGACTGCGTTGGAGCGTGGCGGTCTCCGCTGTTATTAGAAGCGGGTAAGAAAACCCGCTGTCCGCAACGGATACCATCTCGTGCCGATATAAATTCCATAGATATCTTTACCGAGCACAGGGGTGATAGAGACTTGCTTTGCTCTATTATTTGTATCAAAAACCGATCCTACGGATTCGTACGCCATGTACCAGCCGAGTATGGCCTGAGACGGATAGTGGGCATCATCATTCACTCGCGACCAAGCCGTAAGCATAGATGCTGCAAAACCTGCATATTTAATCCATCTATTATTACTCATTCGCGATAAAGTTAAAAACGGAACAGCCCCTACAAATGCGTGTCCGCTTACTCCATTTGTATCACGAAACGGCTGCCACTTTGCGTTTTTGCTCGATTCTCCGGGCCTCGATGCCCCGGTGATATTTTGCATCGCCCACATGGCAGGCAAACCCACTGCGTATGCTCTTGCTGAATTCAGGCCCCAATGACCAATTGCAGAATCGACGTTTAGGTAGTAAGCGCCACTCGCCAGTAGAGATATCGGCAATACATATTTTCCTTCACCAAACCATTTGGCTGTTTTTGCAAGTCTGTTTGTTTTGCTATTTCGTATCTCACCTTGATACCAATCCTGTGTATTTGCATCAATGGTAGTGTGAGCCATAAGGCCCATGGCCAGGAACCCAATTCCCATTCTCGAAAGACGCTCTTTTGAAAAAAAGTTAATGTAATCCTGGGATATTTTACTCCTCAATGAACCCTCATCTGATGCACTGGTCCCATGAAACAAAAATAAACTTGCGCATAGGTATCCTCGAACAAGCAGCCATGGTATGTTTTCTTTTCTTCTGTTCATGATGCGTTTGCCCGTCAAGGTAGTCAAGGGTGAAATGGATTTTGACGCCTTCTATAGCGTACTCTATACCAGTGTGAGTGATCGGGACCCGTTCCCTGCGCAGTAAGTATAAAACAGCCGTCGAATATAGTTAAGTGACGGGATGGCCCCCTCATCCTGTCCTTCTCGCCGCCAAAAATCGGACGCACGGGCCCCTTGAGAAACGGAGGAGAAGGCACGCATAACGTAGAGTTTACACCTTTTTTGGGCTTTTTGGACCACCTCTACTACTGCAAACCGCTTGTGTCTCCGCTATGACGCAATAACTGCCCGCACAAAATCTCGACGTCGCCATGGTCCTTATCGCAGCCAGTGCATCCGTTTCACCGCCACCTGGTCTCCGGCCTGTAACCGATAAAAATAGACGCCCGAGGCAAAATGGCTGCCGTCGACGACAAACCGGTTAATGTGTGCCGGTTCCGCAACCGCAGTATGGCGGGAAATCATCTGCCCACTGATATTGAAAATATCAAGGACGGCATTGCAGCGTGTGGGTACGGTGTATTCGACCGTGGTCCGGCTGTTACCGGGATTGGGATAATTCTGACTGAGCGCGAATCGTCCGGGTATGGCTGTGCCACCTGCAACTGCGACGGTCGTCCTGGGGCGAAAGTGAATGACGCGATCGTAGACGATTTCCGACCACTCCGGACTCACCCTGGTTTCCGGTTCGACATAGGCTCGAAAGCCGACCAGCAACTGGGTGACTTTCAGCCGCGGACAGGGTGGATCGGGCACTATTATCGTGTAGGGTTCACTCTTCTTATAGCGGGTAACCTTGCAGACATAGAATTTTTGCGGATCGACGGCCGGATCCGGCACCGCATCCATGATGAACGGGGCGAAAGGTTGGATGCTGCCGAGCATGCCGCGGCCTTCACCCTGCTCGCTGTTGATCGAGGCCAGGCCCACCAATTCTCCCATGTCGGCAACCGCAGGAATGCCTTCGACCGGATCTTCGCTGTACAGTACGACGCTGGAATAGGTCGATTTTCCGGTCATCGCATGATTGAGGCCATAGACGATGACAAAATCGCTCGAGTCTTCGCTCAGTTGAAACATCTGGCTGCGCATATAAATGGTGTCGCGGGTTGGGCCGAGGGTGAAATACTCCTGACGCTGATACTGGTCGAATCCATCCGGAATCCACATATAAGTGGGTACATCCTCATATTCCATGGTGGATGGATCGCAATAGGTTGCAATCAGGGCGTTGCGCAGTTTTTCCAGCGCCGGCAGCAGGTTGAATTCGCGGGTATCGCCGGTGCCGCGCACGCGCAAATGCGGCATGGGAAATGGCCTGAGCGCGTCGGGTTCCAGCGGCACGGCAGGTGTGATGCGAAAGACCCAGCCTCTATGATTGGGGCCGTATGGTGGCGCAATGAGGGAGCCGTCCGGATTAACCAGCGGCCGATCAAGAGCAAAGTAGGCGGTTTCGATCTGATGGTCCGGATCGTCGACAAAAAAAGCGAGCCGGTTTAAAAAAGTGAGTTGATCGCAGGTATCCTGCAATCCAAAGCGAACGATCTGGCTGGAGATGACCTCGGTATTGATGATCGATTCCGAGCATCCGGCGTTCAGCGCCGCCTGGTGCACGCGGGCGGCGATGCCGGAATCGGGTGTGGAGATGATCATGGTGGCGGCGTCATAGGGCGTCGAGCGCGGCGCCCCATTGGGGCTGTCGCCGCTCTTGATGGTGAAATTATTCATCGCATCGCCCACATTGATAAAAAAGCGCGCCGAAAGCTTGTAAACGGGATGGAAGCGGCTGGAGATATAGCTCTGATAGCCAAAGTATTTGACCGGCGGCGGCGTCCAGCCGACGAACACGATGGCTTCGTCGGCCCGCATATGGAATGACCAGGGATAGGTGTTATGCCCGTTCGGCGGCGTCGCCTGCTCGGGCAGTTCCGGCATGAGATAAAAACAGTAGGGAGAATCGAAATTGAAAGCATTGCCGCTGGCCAGAATGCCATTACAAAACAGCATCAATGGATCCGATTTATTCAGCAGACCCTCGCGCACGACAAAACCGTCGCCTTCCAGTTGAGCGCGAAAGACGGCAACATCGCCGAAACCGCGCTGCGTCGCATCGGCTCGACATTGTTTAGATACGCCCACCCCACAAAAAAAGCAGCAATAGAAAACAAGCAAGGCTTTCGGTTTCATCTTACTATCTCCTCAATAGGATTATTGAAAAAAGAAAAGGTTGATTGGTGATAGTGATATCCCCAGATTCGGTGAAAACCTGCGAATTGAAATGAAAATGTGCCACCCACAGGGTTATTAAATTAATCTGTAGGCACCGAATCGGTGATATCGTTTTTTATAGTATAAATTACATATTTTCATGTTAAAGGCAAGTTAATTAGTAAAAAATTTTATGGGCATCATGAATCAAGGCACATGGTGTGCGGCCGACTGATACTTGTGCGTGAATATGGCTGTCACGGCCACAACATGCCACCTGAGCAATCTTGATGATAATAGACCAATGCCCGCCTTGCCTGAAACGAGAGCGAGCACCATGATACCCGCTACACCGGGGCTGGTGAGCCCAAGCGGGATGAAAAGCGGCATCAATTTTTCATACTCTCCTTTGTTGTGCGGAAAACCGACGGATTCACTGCTCCTCCGGATGAGGTTGTTGGGTGCGGAGACAACCTCTACGTTGTTTTTCATTTGCATTCCTGCAATTGTTTTTTTATCTTTCCTCAAAGTGGTGCTCAACCGATCGTATGGTGATGCTTTGCTTCCATGAGCGCCGATGTGGTCAAGATTCGGCTTAAGCGTTGAACGGCAAAGAGGTCAATTGGTGGATTTCGTCTTTCAAACCGCGAATCAAATCGTCTTTGGCGCCGGCAAAATACATGAACTACCCGGTCTGGTTTCGGCGCTGGGGCGTAAGGTCCTGCTCTGTCTGCGAGGGGAGCATCTTTCCCGATCCGGTGTGTTGGCCAAACTCCAAGCGGACTTTGACGCGGCTCAGCTCGAAATATGCGTGTTCAACCTCCCCGACGGCGAGCCAACGATCTACGATGTCAGTTTGGGCATGATGGAAATTCATCAATTCCAGGCCGAAGTGGTGATCGCCATCGGCGGCGGCAGCTGCATCGATACCGCCAAGGCTATGGCCGCTCTGGCGACCAATCCCGGCCAGGTGACCGATTATCTGGAGGGTATTGGTCAGCGCACTCTGTATCAGCCGCCGTTGCCCTTCGTCGCCGTGCCCACCACCGCCGGCACCGGCGCCGAAGCGACTAAAAACGCGGTCATTATCGCTCCATCACACAGGGCCAAAAAAAGCATGCGCAGCGCGTTATTGCTGCCCAAAATTGCTTTGCTGGATGCGGAACTAACGCTTTCCTTGCCAGCACGAATAACAGCGGAAACTGGCATGGATGCCCTCACCCAGCTGATCGAATCCTACATTTCCATCAAGGCTCAACCCATCCCGCAGGCGCTGGCGTTACACGGCATCGGTCTGGCCGGGAAATATCTGCGTCGCGCTTACAGCGACGGCGGCGATCTCGAGGCACGGGAAGGCATGATGCTCGCCAGCCTGTTGAGCGGTATGGCCCTGGCCAACTCGGGATTGGGCGCAGCGCACGGCATCGCCGCGGCTCTGGGGGCGGTGGCGAATGTACCGCACGGTCGCGCCTGCGCCATGTTATTACCGCACGTGATGAAGCTGAATCGCCGAGTCTGTATCAAAGGATTTGCCGATATTTATCAGGCCCTGAGCGGCGAGAATTTAAAAAACGATACCCTGGCGGCCGATAATGCCGTGGCATTCATCGATCGTCTGGTAGCGGATTTCGGCATTCAGTTAAAATTCCATCCCGATGAAGTAAATGCAGGCTTGCTGCCCGAGTTGGTGCGCGGCTCGCGCGGCTCGAG
>JAFGSU010000343.1 GCA_016934435.1 Candidatus Zhuqueibacterota bacterium
ATATGATCATTGGTTCTAAAATCAACTTTACAAAAAATATCATTACCATCATCAATGTTATTTGAATATATATTACTTGATGAGGATATCCAGCCCTTCTTAGGATCAATTATCGCTGTTTCTTTATCTGAATCAATTTTTGGAATTCTATTTTCAGTAAAAAATATACTCCTAAACTTTTTAGAAGTTGTTTCATTTAGCTGTAGAATTTTTGCAAAATGGGTTATCCATTCCCTTAGATTGTTAGAAGCTTGTAATGTCCAAGCCGTACCATCTGTTAGTAACAAGCTATAATTTTTCTTCAACATCTTATAAGTTACTATTATCCAGCACTTTGTCCGCCAATACATGAAATTGTATTACCACTCCCTGTACTACAAGGAGGATTTTCGTTACCTCCGGTACCAACATTGCAATAGCCTCCACCAGCGCCTTGGCCACTTGTACATATTTTCCCACTTCCACCTGACACTCCGATACCGGAAGTACAAGCTCCAATTATTAAATCACTTCGTAATGACGTCAACCCCGGCTTCTCCCACTTCATTTCAATCCTCCCGGCATTTTTCTTGCCTTTTTATTCATAAATCAATAAATTATTAAATCCTATTCGCTTCCTCACAAAACCAACACGCGACAAAAATAGCCCTGCGTCGCACAGCCACACAGACAAAACTGTTTCATCAACCAATCGGCGCCAATGCCCTCGACTTGTACTGATAATCTCCGGCGTGAATCATTCATAAATTGGCTCTCGTGCCAGACTGTTGCCAATTCATCGCGCGAGGCATGGCCAGAGACCAACTCCAGCACGCCGGTGCCGATTCCGCATAACGCATAAGAGCCGTCGTGGAGAACCCCGAGTATGCCTGCATTCCCACAACGACTGCAGTCGTCAACCTCCTCACAGAGTATGTGAGTATAATCACAAAACTAATTTACTATAATATAATCCAATTTCTCTATTATTTGCAAGAGAATTCTCAACTTTTTTCCCCTGCGTCGAACTATTCCTCAGATCCATGCGAAGGGCGTACTCCCGGCACCTCCGAGCCCTGACGCGGGATGATATTCTCAGCCACGATCGGCTCAATACAAGACCAAAACGCTCCCGCCCGGCTCATCTTCAATTCATAACCAGGGACCAGCCTGGCCAGTTCTGTCAGTCGCTCATAAAGCCGGCTGTGATGCTGCCTCATAAAATCGGCCGGAATCGTATCATAAAAGTCCGCCCAGTTCATTTGCCTGGCCGCGCGCACGAGTCCATCAAAACTCTGAAGGCGAGACAACCGGCTGACGCAGTCGCTGTCGGATTTCTCGATAAAAAGGACCGCATCCACGGGCACCGACAGAGCCACCGGCCAGGAGCCTCCCGGGCCGTTAAAATATAACCGGCTCCAGGTGGGCCAGGGATGCGCCCGGAATCGCCCCTGCTCGTCGCAGACGACCAGCGCGGCATCATCGCTGAGGGCGCGCCAGGGATGGGGCAGCCGCGCACAGGCCGTGGTTTTGCCGGCGCCGCCGTCTCCGGCCAGGATCACGCCCCGGCCATGATATTCCAGCAGGGCGCCGTGCAATAAGAATCGGTCACCCGGCCGCGGCAGCATGACCATCAGGTTGGCCAGCCGTTGCAGGACGTAGGTCAGCATGTCGCCGGTTTCCCCCGACGGCACAGGGAAGGCGAGGCGCCCGTCCGTCAGCGCGGGGAAACAGGATCTATAATTAGTTTTTTTGCTTTCAATAAGATGAATAGGGATATCGGCTTTATCGCCCATGCTCAGCTGCATAAGATTTCGCAGGCTTTGCAGGTAGGGTTCCGTCTCCGGCGAGTCGGCCAGAAAAGAAAAGCCCTGTCCATCGGCAAAGGTCAGGCCCAACCGTTGAGGAAATATGTTTTCTCTCCCTTTTGCGAACAAAAATTCGTCACGCAAGATTCGAGAAACATTGTAAGGGATAGCCGAGTCCAAAAATAAGCGTCCTTTTTAAGTTAGCTACAGGGCATTATTTAGCGGTTACATGCTATTTTTTTACGCCCCACTGCTGCCTGTGCTGCAGACGTTGGCAGCATCGATACCATTTTGGCAGCCTTGAAGGCCGCCTGCGGCAGTACCCGTCTGGCATACGCCATAACCGGCGTTATTGCCGTTTTTGCAATAGCCCCCGATGTTACCACTGCCGTTTTCGCACACGCCGTAACTCGTTTCCGATCCCCCGAGCGGCGTCAATACCGGTTTGCTGTATGTCCATTTTTTGCCTCTTTGACTCATGATTTTCCCTTTCAAAAATATCAAAAAGATGCACTCAACTTTTTTGCCCGACCCAAAGGGAATAATCCTTTCCGATACGCCTCGTCACAGAACCAAAAAGATGCCCAGATATTCTTTTTCCTGTAATAATTCTGCGCCACACAGCTGCCGAGACAAATGTTTCTCATCAAACAGTCGGCGCAGATGCCCCGTAATTTATCCGGTAATCCTGTTCGCAGATCGTTCAGAATCCGGCTCTCGTGCCAGACTGTTGCCAGTTCATCGCGCTCCGCATGGCCAAAGACCATTTCAGGCACGCTGGTGCCGATTCCGCATAACGCATAAGAGCCGTCGTGGAGAACCCCGAGTATGCTCAAGATGCCACAACGACTGCAGCCGTCGCCGTTCTCGCCGAACATGCGGTTCAGCGGTCGAAAAGCCATCGGCTGATCATAATACAATCTGATTTTACTGCTACCGGCCAGGGAATTTTCGACGAATTTCCCCAGCTCGATATATTCTTCGATGCTCAGGCCCTGATCGGCCTCGTAAATGCGCTCGCCGCGTTCGGTGGGTTGAATCAGGTTGAATTTCACCGATCCACACCCTAAATCCTCGGCCATGCGCACCATGGGCTCCACCTGATCTACGTTGATGCGCATAATGCTCATGATGATCTGCGGCCTCAGGCCCACCGCGGTCAGATTCCTGATGCCTTCGATGGAGCGATCGAAACACCCCCTGACGCCGCGCACCCACTCATGGGTGACCGCATCGACGCCGTCCATGGAGACGGAGACAAAGGCATTTTTACACGCGGCCATCTGCTCCGCCAGTTGCGGGGAACACAGGACGCCGTTGGTCTCCACCGTCAGTCCCAGCTCCGCTTTTTTAATATATACCAGCAAATCGCCGATTTGCGGATGCATCAGCGGCTCGCCGCCGGTTAATTTCACGCCGGACAATCCCAGGGGCCTGGCCTGCTCTATAATTTTTACAAACAGCTCATAGGATAAATTTTCGTACTGATGTTTTTCATCCTGGAACCTGGGCGCGATCCAGCAGTGCCGGCAGGCGAGGTTGCAGCCCTCGGTTAAATAAAAGTAGAGCGTATGGAGCGGCCAGGTGTTTTGTGATGCTGGAGTGTTCATTTATACCTGTAAAAAAATGTTGAATGCTGAATGTTGAATGTTAAATAATACAAAGCATTAAAATAGTTGTTATCCGGTTTTTTGCAGCCATTTGCTATCAATATCCAGTTCATACGATAAGATGGTCTTTATATCAAACTTTTTGGACGCGTGAAGGATTTCTATTCCGACAATTTTATTATCGTGTGTTGTATCCAAATTAATACCGTCGGGTAATTCGATCACGCCATTTGGCTTTTTATTCCCAAATTTTATATAGACCGCATCGATCTCGGCGTCATAAAATATTCTCATTTTGACTTGCCTTTCTTCAATGGATAGGTTGTGATAACAGTTAAATGGTCTTGTTCGACAGATACCACAATTTTCAATGGATATGTATATCCTTTTATCTTTTTTATGATTTCATGTTCACCAGAAGGCCAATTTATATCGGCCAAAATGCTG
>JAFGSU010000344.1 GCA_016934435.1 Candidatus Zhuqueibacterota bacterium
ATGAAAACTGAAAATCTGTAGTGATTAATTTGAAAAAGCATCATTGTTTATTATATAATTATACCCTATAATGGTAAAGATGGGTTAACAAATATATAAACAATGATTTAATTTGGTCCGACCACTTTCAACCTTTCATTTTATAGCGTTCTACCGGATCGGGGATTCTTGGCGAATAGTTCGAACGGTAAGTATTATCGGTAAGCCAGTGGCAATGAATCATTCATTTGTTCTGTGCCTATTAATTGCTTTTGCTTTCAACAGTTTTGGTTATACTCTTTTTATCCCAGGTCTTTCCTTCGTCACCGATATTGAAAAAATGTTGCGCAATTAATTCACTTTTAGAATTATATTCATTATATACCATCACGCTTCCGGAAGAAGCAGAAGGATTTGCTTCGCGTATATATGCCAGCACTTCAATGGTCCACGTTCCTGTGCTGGAAGGACGCCATTGAATCCATTTCCCGAAATCAAAACTATCCGAAGAGTTTTCACGAGCAATAATATCCGAATTATAAACGGTATTGCCTTTGGCGACACTCCAATGGTAATGCAATGCGTTGGAACCTGTTGCGTCGCATTCAAGTCCGACAATATCGTCGACTTTGATGGTCGTTTTATCACAGGTAATTTGAGATATGACAACCGATTCGTTGCGCTGAGAATCAGTTGGACTGTCCTCATCACACCAAAACAGTACGAAGGACAATACGATTAATAATAAAAAATATTTTTTCAACATCTCTCACCTACATGGTTAATAATGAACATGATTTATAATTTGCCAGCATGGATTGAGAGGGAATTTGATTTTCAGAAGTCTTAATGATTTGGGATTTGTTAGGATTAGCAAGCCTCTGAAACATCGCCCATTACCCAATTCCGCCCCCAAGCCATGAAGAGTGCTCTCCTTACCAGAAAAATAACCAAACACTCATTGAAAAGCAAGCCAATTCTCTAAATCAGATGCAATTCGGCGACGGTGTTGTCCAAAAAATAATAGGACTGCAACCAATAGCGCGGAATCAGACCATGACTTGGGGCAATTTATATGCAGACGGGATCAAATAGCCTGAGTCATAACTCGGTTCAGGATCCGCTGATTAACAATGAATCTACAATCAACCTTGCAATTTTGAGAATTGTTAATTATTTTATCAGAGAATTACTCTGACCTAAACGAAGCGATTCATCACCTTCCCGAAAGCTGTCAGCCTTCAGGAAGGTGGATAAGTGAGAATGAATCGCACAATTTAGGTCTAAATACTATTTCATATTTAGCACAGGGAATCCAGCGTGAAATATCTCAAAGCCTTACTCGCGATCCTCCTGACCGCTGCTATTTTTTATGGGTTAAATTTTCCCCATAAGAAAATTCCACCCATCGGCAAATTGCTCAATCCTTTCGCCGGATTCTGGCGCAATAACATTGCAACCGATCAGCTACCCGGCGACCTCAGACTGGATGGTCTGAAGGGACCGGTCACCACCCTGTTCGACGACCGGTTGGTGCCGCACATCTTCGCCCGAAATGATCACGACCTCTACTTCGCCCAGGGCTACATCACCGCCAAATATCGCCTGTGGCAGATGGAAATCCAGACCCATTCCGCCGCCGGCCGATTGTCGGAAATACTCGGCCGCGAAACCGTGGAATACGACCGCTTCATGCGCAGAATCGGCCTGACCTACGCCGCGGAAAAATCCCTGCGAGCCGTGGAGCAAGTGCCCGAATTGCACCAGGCCGTCGACGCCTACTGCGACGGCGTCAATGCCTATATTCAATCGCTCAAGCCCGGAGACTATCCCGTCGAGTACAAACTGCTGGATTATGCGCCCGAGCCGTATACACCATTAAAGGGCATGTTGTTGCTCAAATACATGGCCTGGGACCTCACCGGCTACAACTCGGATAAAGTCATGACGCAGGCGGCGCAGACGCTGGACCCGGCTACGATGAAGCTGCTCTATCCGATGCATGCGCCGCTGACCGAGCCAGTCATACCAGCCGGCACCCGATGGCCATTTGAACCCAATATCCCCATAGTTCCGCGACAACCGGCCAGTGTGCCGTTCAGTCATACGCAAAACATGCCGAAGAAACACAGCAGAGGCAGCAACAACTGGGCGGTTTCGGGCTCGAAAACCAAAAATGGCCATGCTATTCTCTGCAACGACCCCCATCTGGGGCTACATCTGCCGGCGATCTGGTACGAAATTCAGCTGTCCTCCCCGACGCATACCGTCTACGGTGTTTCCCTGCCGGGCGCCCCGTTCATCATTATCGGCTTTAATAACCATCTGGCCTGGGGACTCACAAACGCCTATTCGGACGTGATCGACTGGTACACCATCCGGTTCAAAGACGAGGGCTGTCGTGAGTATGAATATAACAAAGGCTGGCAGCAGGCCAGTCAGCGTATCGAAAAAATCAAAGTCCGAAACAGCAGCGCCTTGCTGGATACGGTGATGTATACCCATCACGGTCCGGTGGTCTATCGTTCCCATGAAAAACCCTATTACGCGAGCATTCCCGCCGGCGCAGCCCTGCGCTGGAAGGGTCACGATCCGTCCAATGAGGCGTATGCGATCTATCTCCTGAATCGGGCTGCTGATTATGCAGCATTCGTACGAGCGTTGTCGTTTTATGAATGCCCGGCGCAGAATTTTGCCTATGCCGATACAGCCGGCAATATCGCCATCTGGCATAACGGCAGGTTTCCCCTGCGCTGGCCGGAGCAGGGCCGGTATATCATGGACGGCAGCATGGCCGAAAACGGCTGGCAGGGATGGGTGCCGCACGCGCATAATCCGCACAGCCTCAATCCAGACAGAGGGTTCGTCAGTTCCGCCAATCAGAAACCAGTGGACAACAGCTATCCGTACTATCTGGGCTGGGACTATGGTTCTTTCGAACGCGGTGCGCGCATCAACCAGTTGCTGCGGCAGATGCATCAAATTTCCCCCCAAGACATGGCAAATATGCAGCTCGATGATCTGAGTATCTTCGCGCGCGAGCTGATGCCGGCGCTTTTGGCTGAAATCTCGAGAGAAAATTTAATCGATACAGAAAAAGCGGCGCTGGCTGTGCTGGAGAAATGGGATTGCCGCTTTCGCCGCGATGCCATAGCGCCGACTATTTTTACACGGTGGCGAGAGGAGCTGGCCAAAGTTATCTTTGAGGATGATCTATCGACTGCAACAAGGCGGTTGAAATATCCGGACAGCGAAGTGATGCTGCAGCTGATTGCACTTGAAGCTGATAATCCGCTTATAGATGATAAGAATACCGCGGTGCACGATACTCTGGCAGGATTATCGGCGTCGTCGCTGCGCGCAGCCATCGAAAAGCTGACGCAGCAATGGGGCGATATGGGTGAATCGTGGCAGTGGCGGCATACGCGCGGCACCGATATCCACCATTTAGCCCAAATACCCGGCTTTGGCCGAACCGCTCTGCCGACGGACGGCAATCATGACACCATCAACGCCATCGGCAAACGACACGGCCCATCCTGGCGCATGGTGGTCGAGTTAAACCGACCGGTTACGGCGTACGGCATCTATCCCGGCGGCCAGTCCGGCAATCCCGGCTCCGAGTACTATGACAGCATGGTGGACGATTGGCTGGCGGGGAAAATTTATCGGCTGTTATTTTTGCAGACTCCCGACAAAGACCATGATCAAATTATCAGTAAAACCGAACTGCGAGGCAAGCCATGAGCGCTGTCATTTATTTCATCCTTCTGTTACTGACGCACCTGACGACGCCTTTATGGTGGTGGATCATGGTCCTGCCGTTCTTCTTTTTCATGATCAGGCACAAATCGGCCGCGGATAGTTTTTTTACCGCCGGATTGGGGGCCGGCCTGCTGTGGCTGGGGGCGAGCGGTTATTTTTATATGAGCGGCGGCCGAATCATCACCCATCGCATCGCCGAGATGGCCGGCTTGGCGCCTTCCTATCTGCTGGTGATCATCACGGCCTTTATCGCATTCATCGCCGCCGGCCTATCGGGATTGTGCGGGTATTATGTCCGCGATGTGATCAAGTCCTCAACAACGGATTGAATAGTATAAATTTCATCTGAAAGTAGGCAGAAAAATAAGGTAATAATGTGATATTTTTTCTTTCTGTTCTGCTACTTGCTACGAAAAAGTTTTCCACCCCACTACTGATCAGTGATAGCCAACGTTACCTTGACTCTGTACTCCATCCGCTGTGTCAAATATTTACTGGCATTGATCTCAATCATCAGGCTTTGTATTTAATGCAAAGGTGGCAATATTCTTTCAATGACTCATTATTTCTTGCCGCGGCATGGCAGGCGAATTGCAGAATTCTTTATTCAGAAGATTTACACCATGAACAGTCAATCAAATCCCTCACTATTTTAAACCCATTCCTTTAGAGAACCGACCTCGTATTAAGGTCTATCATCTGCTCGATCGATTGAACTACAAAAAAAAGCTTTGTATCTTGTCCTATTATTAATATATTTATAGACTTTTCAAGCTGCAGCTTTATTGAGCAAAATTCGGATAACCGGTTTCAGATAAACCGGAATTTTTGCAGGGCGATCGGGCTGATCGCCCTGCCATTTTTAACCATTTTTCGTACAAAATAATTGACACGATACTAAAGCAATTCAACAGGGAAAAAATTGCCTTACCAGGGTGAAATAGCAGCCCTCACGGCTGTTTTTTTATGGGGATCGACGGCGCTGTTGTTCGAATCGGCCGGCAAACGTATCGGCGCCACCAACACCAATCTTTTACGGCTGGTGTTAGCGACCATTTTTCTCTGCCTGACCCTCTTCCTGCAGACCGGCTATTTCTATCCTATCCATGCCAGCAAAGAACAGCATATATGGCTGGGATTAAGCGGCATTATCGGCCTGGCCATCGGCGACGCAGCGCTATTCATCAGTCTGGTCATTATCGGTTCACGCCTGGCCGTTCTGCTATTGTCTCTGGCGCCGGTATTTGCGACGATTTTAGCCTGGATTTTTCTGGGCGAACGATTGAGCTATTTGGCCATTTTCGGCATCACCCTGACCATCGCCGGCATCTTTTGGGTCGTCTATGAACGACAGACGGAAGAGATTCACGGCTCCAAAACCAAAGGCGTTATCCTTGGCATCATCGCGGCGTTGGGGCAGGGGATCGGCGTCATCCTGGCCAAATACGGTTTTCGCACCGAAATAGGCACTTTGGAAGCCACTCTTATCCGTATGGTGCCGGCGACGATCTTTATGTGGCTGGTGGTATTGTTTGTCAGAAAGCTGCCGCCGGTTGGCGCCATCATCAGAGATAAAAAATCGGCTCGCTTTATCCTCATCGCCTCCATCATCGGGCCCTATCTGGGCGTCTGGCTCGCCAATGCGGCGGTGAAATATACCGAAGCGGGTGTAGCCGCCACCCTTCTGGCCACGGTGCCCATTTTCATCATTCCCATGATCTGGATCACTCGAGGCAGCAAACCCAGTCTGAGAGCGACGGTCGGAACCTTTATTGCCGTCGCCGGCGTGGCTTTGATCTTTTTACGTTGATCTTTGCATTCATTTCCGTTTAAATCCGAAGAAACCACTGCGCGCATTGAGGCCAACAATGCAAAAAACACCGATTCGATAATGGTTAATACGATACACTTTAACGAACATGGTATGCGCTCTGTTTGCAGGATAATAAAATGTACTGGATATAATACCCGCATGCATATGTATCAGTAAAATTAGGATTTGTGGAACATTCAGCCTATTTTGACGTAAGTCAATGTAGTTATTATCTTATCAAGAAAATGACAATGACCTTTTTATCCATAACTTGAGAAATTATCTTAATATTTTGTATTTTAATATTTTGCAATGCAAACCATTCAGCCCCAGATTCGGTGTTAACCTGCGAATTGAACTGAAAATGTTCCACCTACAGGGTTACTTAATTAACCTGCAGGCACCGAATCGGTGTCAGCATGAAGGCCATGGGTGTTAAGTTGGTTAACGCCGTTTGACAGGCCCGGCTATACACTATAATAA
>JAFGSU010000345.1 GCA_016934435.1 Candidatus Zhuqueibacterota bacterium
ATCGGATTTGCCATTCCCATCAATCTGGCCAGGTCGGTGATGGAACAGCTGATTAAAACCGGTAAGGTCAGACGCGGCTGGCTGGGTGTTTCCATCGGTGATGTTTATGAGGAGGTGGCGGAGTCCAAGGGACTGGATCGTCCTACAGGCGCCTTTGTTCACAGCGTTGTCAAAGGCAGCCCGGCGCAGAAGGCTGGTATCAAGGTGGAAGACATCATCCTCAAAGTCAATGATATCGAAATTACTTCGCGCGATCATCTCACAGCTTCCGTAGCCTCGATAGCGCCCGAAACCGAAGTAAAAGTAACGTTGTGGCGCGACGGTAAAACCAAAGTGATAACCGTGAAACTGGGCGAACGGCCGGAGGAAGATACTATTGAAGCGGTGGATGAAGCGGAAAAATCGGTTAAATTAGGCGTGGAAGTTCAGGATTTGAATTCCGATTTAGCGCAACGATTGAACCTCGATGATGATGCAGAGGGTGTTGTGATCGTCAGTGTTGAAGCCAATTCCGTGGCCGAGCGCAAAGGATTGCAGCGCGGGGATGTGATTCAGGAAGTCAATGATCAGGTGGTTACAAACGTGCGCGAATTCAAGGATGCCATCAAAAAGGCGGAAGCGGGTTCCGTACTGCGGTTACGCCTCCTTCGAGACAACCGTGGATTCTCGGTTTATCTGCGTCTGCCTAAAAACTAAAAGGAATACAGGTCATGCCCACCTATGAATACGTCTGTACCAAATGCAAGCACCGGTTCGATGCGTTTCAAAAAATAAGCGAAGCCCCGTTAACGCAATGCCCTCTGTGCTCTGGGCCTGTTCAACGGGTCATAAACGGCGGCGCCGGGATGATTTTTAAAGGCTCCGGTTTTTATATCACCGACTATAAAAATGAAAAAAAGCCCGCTGAAAAAGAGAAAAAAAACAAACCGACTTCGGAATCCGGAAAAAAGGCGGAAACAACGGCATGACAGGATAAATATTTTATTGTCATTATGGCGATAAAGCCTGTCATAATGACAACATATTTTTACAGCCACTTTATGCAGGCACATGACGTGAATTTGTTATGTGCCTGTTTTATTAAGTTTTATAGCTTATCAGGGCCATTCTCAATTCATGGCATGCACTTTGCTAAAGATAATCAAATGACAGGGGGACGGCTGTTCTTGTCAAGCTCGGCGTTATCATGCAGGGCAACGATGCAAACAGATATCTATTTGGAAAGGGATTTTGCGAACAGCCTGATTTTACAGAGATAATGAACTCGATTAACAATATTAAAAAGGAGTGTTTAAAATGGCAAAAATAATTGGTATTGATCTGGGTACGACCAACTCGTGTGTCGCCGTCATGGAAGGCGGCGAACCGGTGGTCATCCCCAATTCGGAAGGAATGCGCACCACGCCCTCGGTAGTGGCGTTCACCAAGAACAACGAGCGGCTGGTGGGTCAGGTGGCCAAACGCCAGGCGGTGACCAATCCTAAAAAGACGGTCTATTCGATCAAACGATTTATGGGTCGTCGTTTTGCCGAGGTCAAACGCGAACGCGAAGAGGTGCCCTATGAAGTCATAAGCGGCTCCAATAATGTCGCCAAGGTCAAGATCGATGATAAGGAATATTCGCCGCAAGAGATTTCAGCGATGATTCTGCAAAAGATGAAACAGACGGCTGAAGATTATCTGGGTGAAAAAGTGACCGATGCGGTCATCACCGTGCCGGCCTATTTCAATGACAGCCAGCGTCAGGCGACCAAAGAGTCGGGTGAAATTGCCGGCCTCAACGTGCGCCGCATCATCAACGAACCGACGGCGGCTTCGCTGGCTTACGGTCTGGACAAAAAAGCCAACGAAAAGATCGCCGTTTTCGACCTCGGTGGCGGCACCTTTGATATTTCCATCCTGGAAATCGGCGACGGCGTATTCGAAGTCAAGTCCACCAATGGCGACACCCATCTGGGCGGCGATGACTTTGATCAGCGCGTCATCGACTGGATGGTGGATGAATTCCTCAAACTGGAAGGCGTGGACCTCTCCAAGGATGCCATGGCGCTGCAACGACTGAAAGAAGCCGCCGAAAAGGCCAAATGTGAACTCTCCACTACTTCGCAGACGGAGATTAATCTGCCCTTTGTAACCGCTACCGACGCCGGTCCGAAGCATCTGAGCATGACCCTGACCCGGGCGAAATTCGAGCAGCTGTGCGACGACCTGTTTCAGCGCACCGTGCAGCCCTGCAAGACGGCCATGAAGGACGCCGGACTCAAGCCCAGTGAGATTGACGAAGTCGTCCTGGTGGGTGGATCGACGCGTATGCCCAAAGTGCAGCAGATCGTGCGAGAGCTGTTCGAGAAAGAACCCCACAAGGGTGTTAATCCGGATGAAGTGGTGGCCGTGGGCGCCGCTATTCAGGCCGGCGTGCTCGGCGGCGACGTCAAGGACGTCCTGCTGTTGGACGTAACCCCGTTGTCCCTGGGAATCGAGACTCTCGGCGGAGTCGCGACCAGGATTATCGAAAAAAATACTACCATCCCGACGCGCAAATCGGAAGTGTTCTCCACCGCTGCAGACAATCAGACCTCGGTGGAAATTCATGTGCTGCAGGGAGAACGCGAAATGGCGGTGGATAATCGCACCCTTGGCCGCTTTCATTTGGACGGCATTCCGCCGGCTCCGCGCGGCATGCCCCAGATTGAGGTGACGTTTGACATCGATGCCAACGGTATCCTCAACGTTTCGGCCAAAGACAAGGCCACCAATAAGGAACAGTCCATCCGCATCACCGCCTCCACCGGTTTGAGCAAGGACGAAGTCGACAAGATGGTCAACGATGCCAAGTCGCATGCGGCGGAGGATAAGAAGAAACGCGAACTCATCGATACGCGCAACCAGGCGGATCAGCTGATCTATCAGACTGAAAAGAACATCCGCGATAACGCCGATAAGATGGATGCCGAGACCAAGAACAAATTGGAAGCCGGCGTTGGGCGCGTAAAAGAAGCGATGAAAACGGATAATGTGGATGAGATGAAATCCGCCATCGAAGCGTTGAATCAAATCTGGCACCAGGCGGCCGCCAAGATGTATGAAGCGGCCAGCGCCGCCCAGGCAGAACCGGGCGCAGACCAGCAACAGCCCGGCGGTCAGGAAAAGGATAAAGACTCCCAGTCGCCCGAGGCCGAAGAAGCGGATTATGAAATTATTGATGATAAAAAATAACTGTGGTAAGGAGCTGTCCAAACAGTAATAAATGGATTAATATTTACGGGGTCCACCTTTTAGGTGGGCTCCACTAAGGTGTAAAATAAATATAATAATACCATCGCCCTATCCGGGGCTGTCCAAAAAGTTCAAAAAGATGTATAGATTCTGCGATATTGGTGCCTTCTCCCCCGGTTTTTCAAGGGGCCTGTCCGTCCGATTTTTAGCGGAGAGAAGGACAGGATGAGGGGGCTGTGCCGTAAGTTGACTTTATTCGACGGCTGTTATCGTACTTTTTGGACAACTTTGACTTTGCCTATCGTATTGTCTGTGCTATGAACGATCTGTGGACGCTCATATTTGCCGCCCTTGTGTTGTGTGCTGTAATGGTTCTTTTTATTCGGCTGTCAATCCGCATGCGGCGTAAAGGCGGCAGTCTAACATCCATGATGTACGGCGCCACCTATGAATTCTACAACCAGGCGCACCGCGCCGGCATCAAGGAAGTGGTAGAGTCCAGGACGGACAAAAAGAAGAAAGAACAGGAGGCGGGAGATGAACCGGGGGAGGGGGAAGGATACCGGATGAGCAAGCGCTGCGATTAAATAATTACCGCTGAATCCGTTTAGAAACGCAGAGATTATCATAATAAAAGCTTTGTGATAGTTGTATATAAATACAATCCAAGATATCGGCGTGAAAATTGGGCGATTGATTGCAACTCCCCGGCCTCTGCGCGCTCGGCGGTTCTTAATTCACCGATTCGGTGCCCGCAGCTTAATTCAGCAACCTTGCCGGTGGCACATTAACGTTGTAACTTGACACCTCACACCGAATTTAGGATAAGGTTTATCTTGAGAGCTATTAATAATATGATATATAGTTGGTGATATGATATGATTTCCATGGATAAATTAACTTTAAAAGCGCAGGAGGCCCTGTCCAAAGCGCAGCAGGTGGCTTTGGAGCGCAGTCATCAGCAGATCGAGCCGCTGCATATTCTGTCGGCGTTGTTGGCGCAGCAGGAGGGCATTGTGCGTTCCTTGCTGAAAAAGATCGGCGAGAATCCGGACCTGCTCTAC
>JAFGSU010000346.1 GCA_016934435.1 Candidatus Zhuqueibacterota bacterium
GGCGCGTCTATAGTCGCCGCGCTTGAACGCCGCTTCGCTTTCCATGGTTAAAAGTTCGCCCCAGGCTATTTTTTGTCGCAGCTCCCTTTGGATGGGCATATCAATGAGATGGGGGCGAACCAGAACGATCTGTTTTTTGAGCAATTGAATGCCGGTCTGAGCCAGCCAGCGCAGGGAATCGCGCACCGCTAAGGCGCGCAGGGCGGCGTGATCAGCCGCTTTCAGGGCTTTTATACTATACTCGCGGGTGCGATAATATTCGCGGTTGATCATCCATCTTTGATTTTCGCGCATCCAGGCTAATTGGGCCTGGTTGAAATCGAGCTCGGCCGCAATCAATAAATCGGTCGCGTAGATGTTAGCCTGACAGTCCCTGGCGCGAGCCACGGCTTTTCGCGCCCGCTCAAAATAGAGTACCGGTGGTTCGGATGCCAGCTCTACCATCAGACTGATGCTCATTAAAACCACGGCCAGGGTGAGATTAATCACAAGCAGATAGTTGATACTCGGTTTGGGATAATTTATATACTTGAGAAAATCCATTCGCATGGTGCGCACTCAACTGAACTCGATCCTGTTTCCTGGGGATTTCTATGGTTTCAGAAGGGCAACTCGGGGCATGCATTCGTTGCCGGGGATACAGAGGCGGGCGATGATTTCCGCTGCACCAGCCATGATGAGAAGCGCCTTACACCTGCCGCCCACTCATCCGCCTTGCTTCTGAATGGCCAATAACAGAAAACCTCAGTTCACCAGCACTTGCGTGAACTGAGGTTTAAACTTTTCAGCAGTCGATCGACCGCTATTTTATCTGGTCCAAGCCTTTCTTTTTGCGATGGCTTCTTTCAGCTCTTCAGCCAGGGCGTTCAGCTTTTGCAGATCGGCCTGAGCCTTGTCATGAGCGGTCATGTAATCGCCATTAGCCATGGCGGTATTGGCTTCTGCCAGAGACGCTTCGACAGCTGCTAATTCACTATTCATTGCTTCCAGAGCGGCACGACCTTCTTTGCCTCTCGGAGCTTTTTTCATCAACTTTTTCACTTCATCAACAGCAGTTGCAGCCTGGGTGAGCAGCTCTTCAGCTTGCCCGCGCACTTGTTCCTTATTAGCCGCAACAGCGTCTTTGGCGGCATTAAAAGCATTCTCAGCGCCGGCTAACAGCTCTTTTGCGTTGCCGTAAGAACGGAAAAGCGCGAACTTTGAATTCTGTTTCTCAATTTCCGCTTTGGCAGCATTCAAACTATCTTTGGCAGCATTGAATTCCGCTACGGCATAGCGATCGGCTTCAGCAGCTTTGGCGGCATCCATAGCGGCCTGCGCTGCATCCAGTTCCGCCTGCGGAACTTTGGCGCAGCCAAGCATCAGGGCCATCGTGAAAACCACGACGACGACAGTCACTAGTGTTTTTACCTTCATTAATCTAACCTCCTTAAGATGTTTGGTGTTTATTGCATACCCTGTTATACCCTCTCGAATTTTATTAAATCTACATAAGATTTTACAAAAAATCAAGAGAAATCCCAATATTTTTTATAATTTGTTGCCCATCACAGGATACGCCAAATTCTGTGTTACCTTGCGAACTGAACGCACCCGATGCCACCCACAGGGTTACCGTTTTAACCTGCGGGCACCGAATCGGTGGAGACATCCCAATTGCGCGTAGAATTGATTTGTAAAATTATGAAAATATGTTTAAATTGTTCAGGATTCGATCGCCCTGTAATTATTCGGTGATCGCCGATCATAATCCAGGCCGTCCCATAACCAACCTGATGGCGCAATCGTCCAACCCGGCTGGTTAAATCCGACGGCACTTTTTTACCCGAACCCAGAAGCCATTTATGCGAGCACACGAGCCCATACGCATCAGAAAAATGAGCAAAAACGACCTGCCGGGTATCGACGATCTTCTGCTTCAGGAGGAATCAGGCGAGATCGATTTCATCGGCTCTTTGCGGGAAAAAATTCAGGCCTATCTCAAGAATCCCGCTCAACATGAATATACCATTCTAATTTGTGTGCAGGATGACAACATCCTCGGCTATGCCTGCTATGGCGCCATCGCCGGCACCGAGGGATCGTTTCGTTTGTACGATCTGATAATCAGGGCGGATTGTAAACGGCCGAAGCTCGCGGCGCTTTTACTGCAAACCATTGAAAAAAAGATACGCTCCCTTCATGGACGTCTGCTCATTGCGGAGATTTGCGAGCATACCTCCATGGCGGCCATCCTGCTGCAAAATCAATTTTCCCTGAACGGCCGCATAGCCTCTTATTTCTCCAACGATCAGGACCTTGTATTTATGGTAAAATACTTTGGTGAAAAGGTAACGAATTATGAGTGAAAGTCTGCTGCTGATCATCTTTACCATCTGTGTTCTTATTCTGTTGACGCTGGACCTTTTTGTCTTTCATCGTAAAAACAAGGTGATAAAAATACGGGAAGCGTTGCTGTGGGCAGCCTTCTGGATTTCGCTGGCGCTTAGTTTTAACCTGTTGATATATTACCTCTACGGGGCGGACAAGGCGTTGAATTTTCTCACCGGTTACCTCATCGAAGAAGCGCTCAGTGTCGACAACCTGTTCGTCTTTTTGATCATTTTTCAATACTTTGGCGTGGAGATTAAGTACCAGCATAAAACACTATTCTGGGGCATCATCGGCGCCCTGGTTATGCGCGCCATCTTTATCGCAACCGGCATCACCCTGATTCAAAAATTCCACTGGATTGTCTACCTATTCGGCGCCTTTCTCGTATTCACCGGTTTCAAGATGTTAGGCAGCAAGGAAAAAGAAGTGCATCCGGAACGAAATATCATTTTACGCATCTTTACGCGGTTTTTCCCGGTGAGCAAGGATTTTAAAGACGGCAACTTTTTCCGGCGCGAAAATGGCCGGCTGCTTGCCACCCCCCTGTTCGTCGTACTGCTGGTGGTGGAAACCACGGACGTGATCTTTGCCATGGATTCCATTCCCGCCATCCTCGCCATCACCACCGATCCGTTTATCGTCTACACCTCCAACGTCTGCGCCATCCTGGGATTACGCGCCATCTATTTCGCCCTGGCCGGCATCATGGGGCTCTTCCAGTATCTCCACTACGGTCTTTCCATTATCCTGATGTTCGTCGGCGTTAAAATGATCATCGCCGAGTTTATTAAAATACCCGTCGTCATTGCCCTGACGGTAGTCGCAAGCATATTGCTGTCCTCCATTCTGGCATCGATTTTTTTCCCGGCCGGGAAAAAGCTTGCTGAACGGAACAACCCCCGTCGACATACCTGATTTCAGCAACATCCTCCCGCGTTGGTCTGCAAGCGCCTCCTTAGCGAGTAGGCGTCAGGGTTGCCCCTGACGCCTCTCACATCACCGTACGTACGGTTCCGTATACGGCGGTTCCAAAAGTTAGTGTTTACCTTCCAAAGCCAGATAATCAAGCATCGAAAAGAGGCCCAGGCTGACATAGTATTTCTTCGGGTAAGCCTGGTTCATGTACGAGGCGCCAGAGTTCCACCAGGCGCCTCGGCCTTTATATGCAGATGCGGCTGCTCTTTCGGGACTTAAACCCCTTTGAATCAGTCGTTTCATCCGCGTTCGCGGCTTCTTGCACTGTCGCCAGATTATTACCCGCAGCCTCCGGCGTATCCAGCCATCCAGTTCATCCGCGAATCCTTTCGTCTCCGTCAGTTTGAAATAGGTGATCCATCCTCGGATTTGAGGGTTCAAATCATCCTTTATGAATCGCTCCATATTTCTTCTCCGACCGCGCCGAAAGGTCTCTTTTACCTTCTCGTGGAATCTCTCAACATTGGTTTCGGATACCCGTATCTTGGGCTCTTTATGAAACGTGAATATGTATCCAAGAAATTTGCGTTGCCACGGCCGCGCCACTGCGCTCGTTTCCCGGTTCACCTTCAGCTTTAGCTTCTCCTCAACAAATATCGTCACCGAAGCCATTACTCGTTCACCGGCTCATCAGACGGTCGTGGTTCACCTCGTCAAAGAACTTGGCCAAATCCATATCCACCACCCATCTTCGCCCTTCCCGCTGGTGTTCCCGTACGTCGCGTATCGCCTCATGGGCATTACGTCCCGCCCGGAATCCGTAGCTAAAGACCGAAAAGGTCGGCTCGTACATCGGACTCAGCACCTGTTGCAGCGCCTGTTGGATCATCCGGTCTACTACTGTCGGGATCCCCAACTGCCGCTTTCCGCCGCTCGCCTTCGGTATCTCTATCGTCCGTACTCCTTGCGGTTGGTAGTTTCCGCTGACCAGCTCTCCCTTGATCCGTGCCCATGAATGTTGCAAATAGGGCAGCAGCTCTTCCACCTGCATCCCATCCACTCCCGCTGCCCCTTTGTTGTTCATCACTCGCTCATAGGCCCGTTTCATGTTCTCACGTTCGACCACTTGCTCCATCATCACGTCTTCTTCCGGCGAGTGCGTCTCGATCTCCTGTGTCGGGTTTGCGGCGCTGTGCTTGGCTTCTTCCGAATTCCGTCCGGTATCGCCATACACCGCTTCGGGCTTCCCGTCCCTCTTTTCTGCTGCTCCTTCCCGCTTCACGGATATCTGTTCACTCCTTTCACTTCCGGTTCGGCCCTTCAACGTCAGTCGCTCGTCTACTATGGCCTCGGCTGACTCCTGATGACCCTTCTATTGACCTCTCGACCAATATAGCTTCTCAGCAGATCACCAGGTCTCCTCGGGTAAGCCTCTTACACCTTCACACTTATACTCGCCACAAATACATTCAAACCTTCCGGGTAAGTTTCGGACTTAGATATTCGCCTTCTCATCCGGTTTGAATGCCTTTATATGATTCCTATTCGTCGGGCCAGTGCTTTGCCTGCGACTTCCTTCAAGCGCCAGGTCGCCCCGGTCACCCTTGCCGTCCAGCTAATGATTCCCCTTACCGGGCTCATGGGAGACTTGCTCTCTCAAGTGTAAAGAACATGCCGAGCACACAAAAAAAAAGCGCGATGCACCTATGCATTGCGCTGATAAAAAAAATGCCGAGCCGTCCGTGGCACCGGGTTTAGGGGGGTTACCGGTCACCGAGGGGACGCCCGGCATATTTAAACATTATTACAATACTATTTAATTATACAAATATGTCGATAAAAAATCAATACGTAAAGTATTTGATTTTTTTGTAAGGTTTTTACTGAAACTTTCGCTTTTATGGGAGTTAAGAATATACCTTTTAACCAACAAACGGAACCGTTGACGCACCGGTCTTTAGGTTATCGTTTTCCCCTTCTGCCATGGAATGCAGTTGCCGGTAATACAGAATTTTTGTTGAGAACCTTCAAGCGCTACGCTTATAGTATATCGATCCGCTTATTTAAAATCAACCTCTAAATTTCCACGAATCCTTTCCGTATCGCATATTTCACCACATCCGGCACATTGCGCAATTTTAGTTTTTCCATCATTCTGAAACGATGGGTTTCCACGGTCTTGACGCTGATGTGCAGCAATTCGGCGATTTTTTTATTGGACAAACCTTCGGCAACGAGTTTGAGCACCGACTTTTCCCGGTCGGTCAATTCTCCGCGTATCGACGGCGGCTGTTGCCGCTTTTCTTCATCTTGCAGCCAGTCTTCGACAATAGTTCGGGAGACAGCCGGGCTGAGATAAATCTCGTCTCGCGACAGGTGATCGAGGGCGGCCAGCAGCTCATCGGCGGCCGACTCTTTGAGGATGTAGCCGTCGGCGCCGTTCTGCAGCGCCGAGCGAACATAATCTTCCCGGTTATGCATGCTCAGGATCAATACGCGGGTTGCGGGCGAAATTTTCTTAATATCCTTGATAGCCTCCAGGCCGCGCATCAGCGGCATGGCAATGTCCAGTATGAGCACATCGGGTTGATGCCGCTCGGTCTGCGCAATAGCTTCCAGGCCATTGCCGGCCTCCCCCACCACCGTGAAGGAGTCGAATCCAACGATAAACGATTTAAGTCCGGCGCGCACAAGCTTGTGATCATCCGCCAGCACAATGGATAAAGGTTTCATGCTACGCGCCTCCGTTAAATGGCAATTCGGCGGTTATTCTGGTTCCGGCACGTTCGGCCGTTCCTACATTAAACCGCCCCCCCAGCAGTTCAATGCGTTCTTTCATTGTAATCAAGCCAAAGCCTGTTGTCTTGATCTGTTTTGAAAGTTCCTGATAGTTAAATCCCCGGCCATCGTCCAACACGGTGAGTACGACCATATCATCCGATACGGTTATCATCACCTCGATGTGGTGGGCGCGGGCGTGTTTCAAGATATTGGTAAAGGCCTCCTGGGTCACCCGAAACAGGGCGGTTTCCTGGTCTTTGGATAAAAGATTGGATATATCTACGGTTTGAAAGCTGACGGGTATCCGCCATTTGTCCTCGAAATCGTGAAAATAATCCTTTAAAGCCGAGACCAGGCCGAAATCATCCAGCAACGGCGGCCGCAGGGTATAACAGAGTGAGGAAGCGATGTTGATGGACTGTTTGATGGTCTGCTGCGCTTCCCGCAACGTCTGTGGCGGCGTCTCCCGGCTGTCCTTCAGCGCAGCGCTGATTTCCAGCTGTAAAGCGGTCAGGTACTGGCCGAGAGAATCGTGTATCTCTCTGGATATGCGCGCGCGCTCCTCCTCCTGCACCTGTACCAGGCGTTTGGAAAGGCTTTTCAGGCGTTCATAAGTAATGGCCTGTTCGGTGACATCGATGTTGAGGCCCACCAGTCCGATGATTTCGCGCTCCCGGGTGCCCACCGGGCAGAGCAGGCAGGAATAATAAATCAAACCCTGTCCCATATCGATTTCTAAAGATTCCTGCACGGTAATCTGGTTCTTAAGCACTCTTGTTCTCATCTTTTCAATGAAGCGATTGAAATGGGGATGAGATGCAGCTTCGGATGCTTTTTTCCCGACGACCTCCCCCCAATTCCGGATGAAGGCGCGGTTGGCTTCGCGATAATATCCGCTGGTATCCATACCGAACACCTCATAGGGGATACTGTCAAAAAGGGCGCGATATCGCGCTTCGCTGCGCTGCAACGCCTCGGCAATGATTTTCTGCTCCGTGATGTCCTTGACAAATCCCTCCATACCGATAACCACACCGTCCCTCATCACCCGGCGCGCGTTGAATCCAAACCAGCGCGAGTCTCCATCCGCATTTTTGAGCTCGAACTCATCCCACTTGATGCCCCTCCCACCCATGACTCTGGCGAATATTTTCCTCGCGCGCTGGCGCGAGTCCTCATCACAGGTGGCAAAAAAATCCTTATCTAGAAATTGCGCCCTTTTAATGTTGATTATCTCTTGAAAGGCCTTGTTAACCTTTGTTACCTGGCTGTGTTTATCAAAAAAATAATAGCCATCCGGAGACCTTTCTATGATATCGCGAAAACGTTGTTCCGATTTCTGTAAAGCCAGAGCGGTCTCTTTAGCCTGAGTAATATCGCGCGCGACACCCAATATTTGTATTATTTCACCGTCTGCATTATATATCGGCGCCAACCAGGAGCCGAGCCACAGGGTCTGATCCGGAAAGGGCGTCTTATCCTCAGAGTAATAGGGTTTCCCCGTTTTTAGCACATGATCAATGGCCTTTTTCTGATGCGCGGATACTTCTGGCGGGAATAGCTCGCAGCGCTCTTTGCCCCGTAACTGCGCCGGCTCGACGTTGAATTGCATAGCAGCGAACTTGTTGGCGTATACCACCCGGTCATCGACATCGATGATGAAAATCATATCATTAGCGGTTTCCGCCAGGGTTCGATAGCGCTCTTCACTCTCGCGCAAGGCCTGTTCGGTTTTAGCATACTGGATAATTTCGTTCTCGCGTTCCTGCAACAAACGGGCATTCTCAATGGCAACCCCTATCTGATTTCCGATTCCGACCAGGACGTCCTCCGACAACACGCAGAGAGGGCGCTGCCCGCGATTGGCCAGGTTGATGGAACCCAGAGGCTGTCCTTTACAGGTTAATGGGATAATCAGGTAGGACGTTATGCCCACCCGTCGCAACGGAGGATAATGATCCAGATCATCTTCATGCCTGCCCCAGATGGGTCGAGCGGTGCGGATGGTCTTCAGCGTTAAAGGGAGGGAAGCTTCGGGCGGCAGCAAAACAGTCAGTTCCTTTTTAGTCAATCCACGACTCTTGACCAGACGTAATTGTGTGGAGGCGTTATCATAAAAAAACACGAAACCAAGGGAAGCATTGATCTGTTTCATGATACTTTTCAGAGTATCTGAGAGGATGGTGTCGAGCGCCAGCGTCTGATTACTCACATGAGCGAGACGATTCAGCACCTGCAGCTCATCGGCTCGCTGCTGTAATAGCTGTTCATTATCCTTTAGTGGAGTGATATCCACCAGCGTAGCCACCACCATCTTTCGATCGTCCACTTTCACCAGTCGACTGATTATTTCCAGATGACGAGCCTCACCGTCACGAGTGATGATTTTGTGTTCATATTGTTCTGGCACTTTTTTGCCCATCAGGCGGCGTTGCGCATTTTGCCACAGTTTGATGTTCTCGCTATACTGTTTTAGCTGCGCGTCCAGGCCTCGCGTGCCGGGCGGGATCGGCTGGCCCAGCATCCTTTGCGCTGCCGGATTGGTGTATATAAATTTGTCTTTGTCCATTACAATGATGCCGACGTCCACTTTATCAAACAATTCGGAAAAAATCTTGCGCGAAGCTTCCGCCTCATGCTCTTTTTTCTTGATCTCGGTGACGTCGCGAAAAATCGCCAGCATGCCGAGGTAGTGTCCCCGGGTGACGAGGGGAAAAAAGGTGCTCTCAATCCATCTTTCATTCTCCGCCTTAAAAATAGAGAGCTTGTGCCCGTGCTTGCCCTGCCGGGCAAGATGAAACGGTTTTGTTATCGTTTGATAAAAAGATTTTTTACAGATGCTCTGGAGCGGGCGATTGAGCAGGCGGCCTTTTTTAAAAATGCGGTGGTCGTTGCAGACTTTATTGTGAAATTGCACCCGATCGGCGCCATCCAGCACCAGAATGGCATCTTCGGCGTTGTGCGGCGATTGGGTCAACACGGATAGGAGCATCTGCAGGTTTTGATCCGACAGTTGATCCGCAAAGAAATGCCAGAGGAATCGTTTTTCTTGGCGGCGGCCGCTTATTTTACGCACACTGCCGCGAAACCATCGGGCGCCATTTCCCCCGGGCAGAAAGAGCGCAAACTCGTACTGCGTCACCGTCAGTGGCAGCATTTGCTGCAACGACCGGCGCGACGGCGCCGGCCAGAGGCTGTACAATAACCGGTTTTCGATCTGCTCGATCGATTTATCCAGCAGGCGCGCAAAAGCACGATTGGCTGTAATAATCCTGCCATTACGATCGGTCAGACAGATAGGAAAAGGAGACTGCATGAAACAATCCTGCGCCTCGCTCTCCTTTCCCTGTCTCTTGTTGTTGTCATCCATGGTTACACTCTTTTAAAGCTGATTTTTCGTTGTGCTGATCAGCGGCTGTTCACGACCCATTTCACCGATTCGGTGCCTGCATGTTAATTAAGTAATCCTGTGGGTGGCACATTTTCAATTCAGTTCACGGGTTAACACCGAATCTTGGAAATTCAACCCACTCAATATAATTTCATAAAACATAAGGTAAATTGCAAGGAATTTTGAAACGCCGATTCGGTGCCCACAGGTTAAAATAGTAACCTTGTGGGTGGCAGGTTATCCGTTTCGTTCACAGGTTACTATAGAATTTAGGTGAAATACTCGGGACAACCAAACAAAAAATACCATGATAAATAAAAAAACCGGTCGCCTGCGAAAAAGGCAGGAGCGACCGGTTATAACAGCGCTTTCAAGCGTGCAACGATTACCGGCTGCGAAGTTCCTCGATTTCGGCCTTCATGGTCTTGATCATTTCCAGCAGATAAATGGATATCTTGTCGTAGCTGATACTCTGCGGCTGGCCGTTTTCATAATTGACCAGGTCTTTGAGACCGAGACGGTCGAATTCTTCGGCTAAATAACCGATGCTGCGTTGTTTGGTTTGTTTATAAGTGAATGAAATAGGCTGCGCGTTCAAAATATTCTCGAAACGGCTCTGCAACGGTTCGATGTTTTCTTTGAATCGTTCGGATGAATTGTGAATGAGCAATTGTCCGCCGCTTATGACCACACCAGTGCCCGTGCCCGAGGCCAGATTCGCATAAATTGAACCGTTCACATCCAGGCGGCCGCGCGGTAGAGCCGTGCCGATGCCGACACGGGGCGCCGCTGGCGATTCTTCCGCTCCGGTGGTGATGGCAATGCCAAGGCGGGAATCGGTGTCCCAATACCTATGAAAACCGATATGCAGCGCATGTTCCTGCTGACTCATACCGGTTCGCCTTTTATGGCCAAGATACCATATTTGCTCGTTGTCCAGATTGTTATCATAGAGATTGAGTACCGAATACGTATGATTCTCTGCAGGATCATCGCCCGACACGTTGATATGCGCCGGAAAGGATGCATAACTCAGAGTCAGCCATCCATTCTCGATCAATGCAGCCCCATCTTTAACATGGAATTTCGAAGTGGGGGTGTCCGTGCCGATGCCGACTCGCTGGTTGGTTGCATCAACGTTTACTATCGAAGCGCCGCCGGCGTTCTGCAGCTGAATCGCCGTGGTCGAGTTGCTGTTGGGTCGGATGGCCACCGTGCCGGCATCGGCACGGGAATAGACCGGCGACTGGAAGGAGGTGTTGGCCCTGCCGGTACCGCTGATGCGGAAACCGGCCGTCTGATTGGCAGCCGTCTGATTCCAGATGTAATCGCCGTCTCCGGAAGGTAATCCCATGACATATAATTGGTCGGATCCATTAATGCCGATGGTGGCGTTATCGACATTGACGCTGACCACATCAACACCCACCGAAATGCCCGCGCCATCGCCGACATTTAACGTAACGGTTCCACCACTCCCTCCACCCGACAGGCCCGTACCGGCTGTAACGCCGCGAATATCGCCGGTTATATCCAGCGTCGTTGTACCGGCGCGAAAATAAAGACGATTATCCGCTGAAGCGTGCCACAGGTCTCCCGTGTTAAGGGTGGTGGGCGTTGATCCTGCCCTGATTCTCAAAGAAGATAGAGTGGAAGTAGCGCCGTTCAAATCGAGTTGGGCCGTAGGTGAATTGGTGCCGATGCCGACTTTGGTGCGAGCGGTATTGGCATACATAACATCACTCGGTGAGGTCGGCATCGTCCAGTCATCGTCGCCTCCACTGCCGCCGGTATTATCCTGCTGCCAGGAAACCGTCCCGCTGCCGTTGGTCTTGAGAACATAGCCGGCGGACCCATCGGCAGTGGGGAAAGTGTATTGACCGTTGATATTCAGGCTGTTGACCCTCGCTGATCCGGCAACATAGAGCTTGTAACTACCCGGATTGGTAATGCCAAAGCCCACATTGCCTTCCACGATCAATCCGCTTGCCGGCACCTGCATGCCGTCGCCATACGTTGATCCGATCGCAGCGCCTCCTTTAACGCTCAGGCTGCTGAGGGGTTTGGTGGTGCCGATGCCCAAACCATAGCTGGTCAGTCGCACCGATTCGCTCCAGCCGCCGATTTCATTTTGGGTAGCGAGGGCCAGATAACCATAAGGTACAGTCGTTCTCTGTTTGCCCGCGACCAGATAGGCGGCTTCGTAATTGCTGTCATCGTTCAACAACAATTGCACATGGTCGGGCGCGGATAGAGGCGCATCCAAATTGGGCGCCGCGTCCGGTCCAATTCTTATGGTGGGCTTGATCGTTAACCACGCAGCCGGATCCGAAGTGCCGATACCCATTTTCCCTTCCTCTGTGATCCTGACTAACTCCGTATTGGTCGAGTTTTTAACGATCATCTGCGCCCAGACACAGGAAGTGAGAATAAGAACAAATGATAGCATCCTGTTCAAATAATACATAATCCCTCCTGCACTATAATTTGTGAGTTTTACTTCCAGAATTGTACATCTATAGTGTCATTGATGAGTGACATGCCCTTGTAGAAATTATGACACTGTATAAACATTGATAAATTTGTTTTCATGATCCAAAGGGATTCTCAAAAAAATTGCCTATTTAAAACATTAAATCTTATTTTATCAATTAATTAGAACAAATGCTTTTTATCCCGCATGAGAGGAAATCAGCAGCATCAAATCTGATTCAGGCGCGCGGATGTTTTAGTCCTTTTACGACTTGATACAAGCAAAATATATGCCAGAGTTTTTGAATATTTTTTACACAGGCAGAGAGCTTAACATATTATAATTCATAACTATAAAAAGCAACAAAATTAGCAGGACAGAGCGCCCCTTGTTCGATTTATATAAATACGATGGCAAATTAGGTCATTTGACCAGGTTATGGTGAAATGACGAGACCTCTGAAATAGTCTTTTGTTTTTTATTTTTACAATGATTTGATTATTTTATACTTGAATATCCATCACTTTTTGGTCTAATATTTTCGATGCAAGTGATGTGATGATACAGCGCTGAATGGAATATTATTTTCAAAGGGAACAATTGAATACTAAAGGTAAAATGGGAGGCGTTATGTACAAAACATTACTGGTAACGATTTTTTTGCTCGCCTTGCTGGTATTCTCGGCGGCGGCACAGATGCAGGTGAAAAACAGTGCCGATGATGTAGTCATGCACATTACCCAGACGGGCAATGTCGGAGTCGGCCTTGCCAATACCAATCCAACTCAGACCCTTTCGGTGGCAGGGACGATGGGTATCAAAGAAGGAGGAACAAGTCCGACTTTATAGCATTTTTCAAGGAGGAAATCAATCCGCAAATGCCACTTATACCTTACCAACCGGCGTTCCATCAGCAGTGGCCTTTTTAAAATCCAATGCATCCGGTGTGATGAGTTGGGATGAAACGACTTATTCTCCATCCAACCATACCCATGCCGTCTTGAGTCAGGGTACAGGTATTGTTGCATTTTCTTATAATGGAAGCGCGGCCCGGACTGTCTCTTTAACCAATACGGGCGTCGTAGCCGGTAGTTATGCCAACGCTTCCATAACGGTCGACGCTCAAGGTCGACTCACCGCCGCCTCGAGTGGCACCGGCGGCGCAGCCTATTTAGCGGGGAATGACATCGATTTTCGCGTGTCCGGCAGCAATACTTATATAGACATCGAACCGGTGCTGAACAGTGTTACGACCATCACTCGCGCCGGTGGTGATCTCACCTTGTCCACCACAAGCTCCGGGGATATTGTCTTGTCACCGGTGAGCGGTGTCGGCTTCGGCACGGCTGCTCCCACGGCTAATGCCCTTGAAATCGCCAGCGGTAAATCCCTGGTCATCAATGGCGCCGGCGGCAAATTCACCATCACGGCCAATTAATTGGTGCTTAATATCCTTACTCATTCAAGGTGGGCTTTCGGCCCACCTTTTTTATGTCGCATTAAGAATGTTTGTACTCATTAATGGCTTAGGCTGATTTTACTCATCTAAATCTCAATTAAAGCGAAAAATATCTTTATTCCTCATGATGACGGTACAGGGATTCATACTGTTGCAGAGCATATAAAAATTCGGCCTTGCCCCTCTGAACAGGGCGCAGGCAAAGAATCCGGCCATGCTATAAGAGAGCACCGTCGAAATGGCGGCCCCTCGGATTCCCAACGCTGGTATGAGCCACAGGTTGAACAAGATATTGCCGACGGCGCCCGTCACATTAATCAGCAAAAGTGTTTTTTGTCGATTCTCGACCAGAAAATAGCGGCTGCCGGCGCTGGTCATGAAAACAAACAGCAGCGCCCAGCCGTGCCAGCGCAGCACTCCCGCCGCCGGAGCGTAGGCTGCGCCATACAGCAGCGTGACAAAATGCGGAACCAGCAAAGCCACAAATAGTGCTAACAACAAGCCCAACCAGACCATCAGATCATAAAATCGCTGCAAGCGTTCTTTATACAAATCCTCGCCATATGACTTGGCATTGATAATCGCGGGATAAAACGTGCTGGTGAGCGCAAAAGGGATGAAATAGAGGGCCTCGCTGATGCGCACTGCCGCGGCATACTGGCCTACGGCTGCGGCATCGAGCATACGCTTGAGCATCACCTGGTCGATTTTCAGATAAACCGCCACTGCCAAACCGGTCAACAGCAGCGGCCACGATTGCCGCAGCAGCGTCTTTGCCCGTTCCATGTCGAATCGGTTGAAAAAAGAGGGCAATCGCAACCGGCGATAATTCAGCCACAGCGCCGAGGCCAACAAGACGTTTTCAGCGAAAATCAATCCGGCGAAATAAATCAATGGCGCTTTGAGCGTGATCAGGACAATCTTCATCGCCGACGAAAACAGCAGTGTGATCATCTTGGCCTGAACGGAATAGCGCGCCGCCACCTGAGATTGAAAGTACGCATCCACGACGTTCATGGACTGCAGAACCAGTCCGGCGCATATCAAAAGCACGAGTCCGTTCAGGATCGGATTGCGGCCGAACAGGAGCTGCAACCCGGTCAGTGATAAGAACAGGCACAGGCTGGCCGTCCCTTTGAGCACGAATGCAGTGCCCAGCCATTTAGTTTGGTCCTGCGGATGCTGCACCAGTTCTCGTATTAGGATCGGCTCCAGCCCTAACGCCGCCAGCGGCGAGGCCAGGGCCACGACGCTGAGGGCATAGTTGAGCAGACCGAAATTAGCCGGCTGCAGATAACGCGCCACATATAAATTGACCACAAATGCCAGCGTCAGCTGCAACGCCCGCTCGGCGAAAAGCCATCCGGTGTTACCCAGATATAGTTTAAACAAATTCCGCTGCATCGATTTTTTCGGTTTGCTGGTGCAGGCGATTTATTAAGAATTTATATTTCACCACACGGAAGGCGGACATTCCTGTCCGCCCCGTTTGGAAATTTGCCCTACAAGCCTAAGGGGCGGGTTGGAAAACCCGCCCTCCGGATAGCTCTACAGGTTTTCGCGTTCATGGTGCAGCAAATAGGTCTTCCGCCACAATCCGCCGCCATAGCCGATTAGCTGGCCGTCCTTGCCGATAACGCGGTGGCAAGGTATGATGATGGCCATACGATTTTGACCATTGGCCCGCGCCACCGCGCGAATCGCCGCCGGATTACCCAGCATCTCCGCCTGTTGCTGATAACTGCGGGTCGATCCATAAGGGATCGTACGCAAGCAGGACCAAACCCGCTTCTGAAAATCCGTTCCGGCCAGTATCAGCGGCAATTGAAACTCACGCCGTTCACCGGCGAAATATTCATCCAGCTGTCGTTGTAAAAGGGCGTTATGAGGATGCGAACCGCGAACCAGTTCGGCTTTTAGTAGCTTTTTAAGCCTGTTTAATTGCGTCTCCAGTATTAGCCGGTCGGCAAATTCCAGCAAACAGATGCCATCATCCGTAGTGCCGCTCAGCATGGGACCTAACGGCGTCAGAATGCGCGTCATGATGATCAATCGATTTCGCCGGCTTTTACCGGGTGAAAAACCGGTGGTGTTTTTGAACGATTCGGTAAATCCGCTCAACGACTCGTAACCGGACGAATACGCCGCCTCGATGACCTTGTCGCCCTGGCGAATTCTGTCGAAAGCCTCGCCGATGCGCAACGAACGTAAATAAGCCTGAAAAGTCATGCCGTGATGTTTCTGAAACCATCGCCTCAATCGATTGGGGTCCACCCCTCGACGCCTGATATCCGCATCCTTTAGCTTGATATCCGCACAGCTTTCAATCTCATCCAGTATCGGCGCCATCCAATCGGGTACCGCCCCTCTGGGCCGCAAGGGCTGACATAATTTGCACGGGCGATAGCCCGCCGACAGCGCCTCTCCTGCGGTTGCGAAAAATACCACGTTTTCTCGTTTCGGTTTTCTGGCCGTGCACGTCAACCGGCAAAAAATACCCGTCGTCCTGACGCCGACAAAAAAGAGACCTTCATAAGCGCTGTCTCTTTTCAACAGGGCGTCGTATAATATTTTCTCATTGGGCTGTGATGGCGACATAATTAAACTCCGATACAGTATAATGGATTATATCTTACCATTCAACCGGAAATTTATCAACCTTTTTTATCGCCGTTTAAATACATACAGGCTGTATTCGCCTAAATTCCAAAAGAGCGTATGGTTCATGAGTTGATCCAGGCGCCAGAGCACTTTTCCAAGCATCCCCCGGGTAGGGATAAATGCCTGCCGATACCAGGCGGGAAATAAGATGGAGTATCCTTTTCTTCGTTGCAATTTCGCGACCGGCTTGAACGCGCGTTTTATTTCACGCGCCGAGCGGCAGTCGCTTGTAAGCGGCCGGTTGGGGGCATAGCCGCGCCAAAGGTTTAGAGGCCGCGCCCAGGCGCGCCGCCATCGCAATCGCAGCATATTCCAGACGATATCGAACCAGTACCAGCGATTGACAAAGGTGAGCACCATGGTGCCTTGTTCACTCAACGCCTGCGATAACAACATGGCTGTTTGCTTCAGATCGGGGACGGTATTGAGGGCGCCGAAATAGCAGTAAATCAGATCAAACCTGCGGCCGTCGAACAGATCGACGATGGATTCGGGTGTGCCCACCTCGGCGACGGCATTCTGGCGGGACAGACGCGCCAGTTTGGCGCGCGCCTGCGCCACCATGGCCGGCGATACGTCGATGCCGTAAAACTGCCGGTGCGGATATTTTCGGGCAAAATAATCGAGGTCGATCCCCGGTCCGCAACCGATCTCCAGGGCCGATTGAAAAGGATAGGATTCGCTGACGAGGCGAAAATCGTTGCGCAGGCGCTGCAGCACCGGATTGTTGCGATAATGCTGTTCAAAAACGTCGGCTTCCTCATCGTAATAGCTTGCCACCTGATGATAATAGTCGAGGGTCGTCCGCGGAACCCGGTCTCTATGAGCGTTTAATCCAGATTCCATTGCTGCAGTCGCTTCTGATATTCTTGCATAATCTCGGTGTCGGTCGGATAGCCGTGCGATTTGCTGCACTGACGATGGATGCCCGAGAGCAGCTGACGCTGTGTGGCCGGCTCTTTTCGATATCGCCATTTCCAGGCGCGGTACCAGAGCTGTTGCAGCGCCCGATCTAACAGGTTGGCCAGGGGATTGCGAAAAGGCAACTCGAGCAAAAACTGCCAGCGACTCTGGCCGTGAAACAGGCACAGACTCGGATCAGGGGCAAGATGATATTGCGGGAAATAATCCCTGGCCCAGCGATTGCATTGCAGGAAACGGGTAAAAAGTGTCAGATTGTAAAGCGGCGCCAGGCCGGCTATCTCCACCGCGGTGTAGATGTTCTGTTCCTGTAATTCCAGGTACGATTCGGAAATCAGGTAATTAAAACAAAGCAGTTTTTGCGGATTATACCTCGGCACCCGGCGGAACATGGCCAGAAACAGTTTACACAGCCATACGCGATCGGTAGCCGTGATGAGGAAAAAATCGATATCGCTGTCGTGCCCGGCTACCCCTTTGGAGAGATCGCCGGAAATATAAATACCGCGAACAAACGGCAGGTGACGGATGCGACTCGCCGTTCGCTCGGCCATGCGCCACAATTCCGTTGCTCGCTTTTGCGAATTTTTACGATGCTCCACAAGCCACGATTTACCCTTAAGACAGTAATAACCATCCACCTTTTCGATGAACGGGGACAAATGCACCGATCGGCATACTTTCTTGAGCTGCGACCTGGACGTCTTTTCCCCAAAAAGGAAAAAATACAGCTGCTCTTCCGAAAGAGGATAATCGAAGATATCAAAGTATAAAA
>JAFGSU010000347.1 GCA_016934435.1 Candidatus Zhuqueibacterota bacterium
CAAACCTAGTGCGCGCCGAATACGATGCAAAAATTGCCAAAGCACAACTCGATACCGTCATGGGTGTTCTGGCGGAATAATTTGCGGAGTTGCCGATTCTGGTTTCCCAAAACAGAGTGAGCGCTGTTTTGGGAGTCGAAAGACATTCGTTTCACCGGCAAAAGTAATACTGGGAAAAACAGCAGGGAGTGAGTAAATGTCAAAGAAAATTAAAATAATACTATTTATTGTCGTATTGCTCGTAATCGCTGTCATGGTGGTTATTAACCTGAAAAAAGCGCAGGGTGATGTGATTGAAATTACCTCGACAGAAGTGAAAAGAGGCGATATCACCCGGACCGTATCGGGTTCCGGCAAAGTACAGCCCGAGACCGACGTGAATATTGCGGCTCGAATTTCAGCGGAAATTATTAAAATTCACGTCAACGAAGGCGAACAGGTGAAAAAAGGCCGGCTTTTGGTCGAGCTGGATCGAGAGCGCTACATCGCCATAGTTGAACAGGTCGAATCGCAGCAAAATTCAGCCAGGGCTTCCCTGAAAAAAGCCGAAGCCGATTATGTTCGCGTTGAGGATTTGTATGAAAAGAACCTTGCCTCCCAGGCTGATCTTGATGCTGCTGAGGCGACCAAAGAATCGGCTGAAAGCTCCTTGAATCAGGCAAAAGCGAGTCTGAAACAGGCAAGAGACGATCTGGGAAAAACCAAACTTATTTCTCCCATCGATGGGACGGTTACCAAAATATACAAGGAAGAAGGTGAGATCGCGGTTGGATCACAATTCCAGGCGGATGTCATCATGAATGTGGCCGACCTGAATCATATGGAAGTATTGTCGGAAATCGATGAAAATGAAGTCATTCTGGTTCATCTTCAAGATAAGACAAAAGTAGAAGTTGACGCAATTCAAGATCATATGTATGAAGGTGAGGTGACGGAAATCGCGCATCTGGCGACCACTCGCGGCGCCGGTACGCAGGAACAGGTGACCAATTTCGAAGTTACAATCGGCATCACTTCCAATGTTCAGCGTCTGCGCCCGGGCATGTCGGCGACGGTCGATATTGCCACAGAGACGCGGGAAGATGTGTTATATGTTCCTATTCAAACCGTGACCGCGCGTGAGCTTCCTGATACCACCAAGGCTACGACGGTCAAAGATCGCCGCAGGGAAACCACGCAAGCGCCGGAACACGAGTGGGAGGATCCCAACGCCCCGACAAAAAAAGAAGAAGGTAAAAAAAATCTAAAGGAAGTTGTCTTTATCGTTGTCGACGGTGTGGCAAAAATGATCCCGGTTGAAAGCGGTATCAGCGATGATAATAACATTGAAATTATTTCCGGCCTTGAAGAAGGTCAGAGAGTCATTACCGGCAGTTATAAGGCACTCTCCAAGCTCTTGAAAGATGGCAGCAAAGTAAAAGAGAAAAAAAGTGAGACAGCTAAAGATGAGAGTGAGAAATAGTGAGGCATTGAATGTTAATCCAATTTAACAACATAACTAAAATTTATGAGATTGGAACCGTTAAGGTAGAAGCCTTGCGCGGCATTACCCTGCAGATCGATAAAAACGAATATGTCGCCATCATGGGCCCCTCCGGTTCCGGTAAATCGACCTTGATGAACATCCTCGGTTGCCTGGACACCGCGACGCAGGGAGACTACTTTCTCAATAAAAACAATGTCAGCGAGATGGATGACGATCAATTAGCGGAAATAAGAAACCGGGAAATAGGATTTGTCTTTCAGACCTTCAATTTGTTGCCGCGCGCTACTGCCCTGCACAATGTGGAATTGCCGCTCATCTATAACGGCACCCCGGCATCGCAACGGAAGAAGCTGGCAAAAGATGCGTTGGGAAAAGTCGGTCTCGCGGACCGCATGCATCATAAACCAAATGAGCTTTCAGGCGGACAGCGTCAACGCGTAGCCATAGCCCGAGCCCTGGTGAATAATCCCTCCATCATTTTGGCGGATGAACCGACCGGAAATTTGGATAGCCGTACCGGTGATGAAATCATGGAGATTTTTGAGGATTTGCACGAACTGGGGAATACGATGATTGTCGTCACCCACGAAGAGTATATTGCCGAACATTCCAATCGGATTATTCGGTTGCGCGACGGTCTGGTCGAACGCGACGAAGCAAAACACGGTTCATAACAGGCAATAGTATGAGAATATTCATATACATGTGGGAAGGTGTTAAGATTGCCTTCGAAGCATTACGCGCTTATAAAATGCGTTCCATTTTAACCACGGTGGGCATTGTCATTGGCGTTACAACGGTCATAACTATTGTCGCCTTAATCCAGGGACTCAACCATGCCTTTTCCCGGGAGATATCCGCCATCGGTACGGATACTTTATTTATTCAAAAGTATCCCTGGATCATGACCGATGACGACTGGTTTAAATATCGCAACCGCAAAAATATTACTTTGGAAGAAGCCGAAGAGGTAAAAGCGTCCGCCACATTAGCCACTGCGGTTGCGCCGCAAATAGGGACGAGGCGAACGATTAAATACGAAGAAAAAACGGTGGAACGCGTTATCATTGTCGGCACAACTTCCGACTATGCCATCACTTCAAATGCCATGCCTGAGTACGGCCGGTTCCTGAGCGAGAACGATGTCAGCAGCAATCGAGCCGTATGCGTCATCGGCTGGGAAGTCGCTCAAAAGTTGTTCGATCAATTGGATCCCATCGGTAAACGCGTCAACATCGGCGGACGTAAATTTCGCGTGATCGGAATTCTGGAGAAAAAGGGCAACTTTTTTGGCCATAATATGGACATTTTCGCCGTCATACCGGTCGGCGCTTTCAAATCGGCCTTTGGGATGCGACGTCGTTCGATCGAAATTGAAGTGAAAGTCAAGTCACCGGATCTCATCGAAGAGGCAGAGTACGAATTGACCGGCATTATGCGACGTTTGCGCAAACTCGGTGTAACGGACGAAAACGATTTTGCCATCAACAAACAGAGCATGCTGATGGATTTTTATAATAATTTTACCAAAACCCTGTGGGCTGTGGCCATCGGAGTCGGCGCCATCTCTCTGCTGGTCGGCGGTATCGGCATCATGAATATTTTGTTGGTTTCGGTTACCGAACGCACGCGCGAGATCGGTGTTCGCAAGGCCATCGGTGCTCGTAAAAGCGATATCCTGTGGCAATTTTTGATCGAAGCGATGATGATTTGTGCTATCGGCGTTATCATCGGCATTCTGCTCGCCATTGGCCTGTCGCAGGTTGTTGCAGCAACCACACCGTTACCGGCAGCTGTTACCTGGTGGGTGGTCATTCTCGGCCTGGTTTTTGTGGTCACGATCGGATTATTCTTCGGCATTTACCCGGCCAGCAAGGCTGCGCGGTTGAATCCGATCGAAGCATTGCGTTACGAATAAATAAAGAGTAAAAAAATGGTAATTGGTGAAAGTCTGGATCTGGCGCTCAACGCCATCCGTACCAATAAATTGAGATCGATCCTTACGCTGTTGGGCATCATTATCGGCGTGATGACGATCATTGCCATGCAATCGCTCATTACCGGACTGCGCAGATCCATCAATGAACAGGTGAGCCAGTTAGGATCCAATGTTTTTCAGGTACAGAAATTTCCGGCGATTTCCATAGGACACGAGGAGCGGGCAAAATATCGCAATCGCAAGGACATCACCTACGATGAGGCGATGGCGGTGCGGGAGAGAGTCGCTACAGCAAAAGCCGTGGGCACTGAAGTCTGGACCTGGGGATATGATGTTCGGTACAGGGATAAAAAGACTTCCCCCAATATATCCATAGTTGGGGTAACCCCCGAATTTCTCGATAACAACGGTCTGGATATTGCCCAGGGTCGCTTCATCACCCAGGAAGATGTCGATTTCAATCCAGCCATCGCGGTCATCGGAGTGGATATTGTAGATAAATTATTTCCTTTTGAAGATCCGATACAAAAGGAAATTAAAATAAAGGGACATCGATTTACCATAGTCGGGATTTTTGAAAAAAAGGGTAGTATTTTCGGGCAAAGTCAGGATAATAAAGTCGCAATTCCATTTTTCCGGTTTCTTTCTTTATTTGGTAAAGAGCGATCCGTGAATATCACCGTGCAAGCGGCCACAGCTGCCCTCGTGGATGATGCCATGGAGCAGACCATCGGCGTCCTGCGCGCTGTACGCAAAGTACCGCCTGGTCTGGAAAACGATTTTGAAATTTTCACCAACGATACCATCACCGGTTTTTTTGATAACATCACAAAATACGTACGCATCGTCGCCATCGTCATCGCCTCGATTTCTCTGCTCGTGGCCGGCGTCGGTATTATGAACATTATGCTCGTATCAGTGACAGAACGAACGCGCGAAATCGGTATCCGTAAATCAGTCGGCGCCAAACGCTCGGACATTTTGTGGCAGTTTCTCATCGAGGCAATCGTGTTGAGTGAAGTGGGCGGCGTGATAGGCATCATCCTCGGTCTGGCTATCGGAAAATTGGTTGAAGCGGCCACACCTATACCAGCCGCTGTTCCGCTTTGGACTGTATTTCTCGGATTAATCTTTTGTTCCGTTGTTGGCCTGATTTTTGGCGTATACCCCGCAACAAAAGCGGCAAGATTAGATCCTATTGTAGCATTACGATATGAATAAGTCATCACTGGAGGAAATATGGAAATTAATGAGAAATTTGATCAAGAGGTTTTAATATTAACATTGGATGGGGAGTTAATGGGAGGACCGGACGCAGAGAAATTCCGCAGAACCATTGACCATGCCATTGAAGAAGACCGAGTGCAGGTCGTCGTGGATATGGACAAGGTGAAATGGATGAATAGCTCAGGCCTGGGGATGCTCATCAGTGCGTTAACCAGTCTTCGCAGCAGTAACGGAGATCTCAAGCTTGCCAACCTGTCGGATCGTTTGCGCAGACCCTTTGAGATAACAAAACTCGACAATGTCATTCAACAGTTTCCATCTGTTAGCGCTGCAGTAAATAGCTTTAAATAGAGGAGTAACCTATGACCCCATTAACACGAGAAGAGATCCTTAAGAAACTCCAATCCGGTGAATCCCTCGCGGGCGCTAATCTGGCGAATGCTGATCTTTCCTACGAAACCCTAAAAGGCGTTAATCTCTCGGGAGCGGATTTACGAGAAGCGCACCTGCAGAATTCAAATCTTGAAAAAGCGGATTTGAGCGGGGCCTATTTGGATGGCG
>JAFGSU010000348.1 GCA_016934435.1 Candidatus Zhuqueibacterota bacterium
AACTGGGCATGCACGGCCGCATCGCCAACATCCCTGCGAAGAACGTCAATTTCGGGGCCGAATGGGAGGAAGATGAATACGTCCTCTGGGCTTCCGGCGACATTCGCGAGACCAGCCTCTTCGGCGCCAATTTGCTGTTGCGGCGCAGCATCCACGCCAGGCTCGGTCAATCCCGCGTCTGGATCAAAGACGTCATCGTCAACCAGGGATTCGAAGCCGCGCCGCTGATGTTCCTGTATCATTGTAATACCGGTTTCCCGCTGGTGAGCGAAGGCGCCGAATTACTGGCGGTCATCAACAACCTGGAGCCACGCGATAAAGAAGCGGAAAAAGGCGTCGAACAGTTCGACCGCATGGAGGCGCCGACTGCCCGGTTCTCCGAGCAGTGTTTTTTCCTGGACCATGATGCGGACGAGAAAAACATCGTCAATCTGGCCCTGGTCAATCGCCCGTTCAAAAATAATCAGGGGCTGGGATTATACATGGCGTTTCCTAAATCGGAATTGCCCTATTTTACCGTGTGGAAAATGGTGGGGGAAGGTACCTATGTGGTGGGACTGGAACCCGGTAATTGCCTGCCCGAAGGGCGCAGCAGCGCGCGCAAACACAGCCGGCTCGCCATGGTGCAGCCGCAAGAGGAACTCTCTTTTCATCTCGAACTCGGCGTATTAACATCCAACGATGAAATCCAGCTATTCGAAAACAGACTGAGGGGCCAGACTGTGTGATGCAGGTTCCAGGAGAATGGGACCGGCAACCGACCGGTTATAAAGCGCCCCTCCACCGGATTCCGAATAGAATACCGCCACAACCGGAAAATGCTCCCTCTGCCAATGTCCGGACCTGAAAATACCGGGTCAGCCTCGTTTCGCCTCACGACCCCAGCAGGCTGTGGGGAATGAGAAAAATAAGAAAAGTTACGATGGACGCGGCCAGCGCCCATGCTCCGGCCGGGCGTTTTCGCATCAAAGCCACCAGCGCCAGCAACCAGGCGATGAAGGCGATCAATGTTTTATTGTCGGTCAGATCGATGCCGTAGGGCACACCGGCCCAGTATACGCCGAATGCATACTTTTGTACCAGTCCGCCAAAGATAAATCCACCGACGACGAGCAGGACAGTTGTCCAGATGGCATATCTCTTTACATATTTTGATTTTGCCAGGACGGCCAATCCGGCTCGTGTCGACACCAGCATGGCGAGAAAAATGAAAAAAACATGCAGCGTCAGGATGGACCGCGGCACAAAGCCGGTGAAACGAATGCGCACATCTCCCTGTTCCGGTATACGAATCGTGCTCCCCGCTTTTGAGAGTTCTACATGGTAAAGCAGTTTACCCGCCGGAGGCTGGTGCGGTAAATAAGCGGTTAATTGCCCGGACTCGTATCGCATCGGCGCCGCGGTATAGGGCTCATCGCTGCGAAAGGGTTTATATTTCAATGTGCCGTTCACGGAGGCGTCCCCGACTTTAACGACCACGGATCGATCGCCGACATCGTGGCTGCGATAAAACTTGTAAGTAATCTCCTGTCCGGCCAGAACAACGCTGCCGTCCACCGGATAAGTGGGGCCGGTTATACGCTGATAAACAGCCGAAGCAACCGTAATAATAAATGCAAGCACCCATAGCATGATATTTCGAACGAGCATGATGGTTCCTCCGGTTGTATGATGTGAATAGTTGGAACTCCCTATCTTTTCTAACGTAAAAATAAATATGTGAAAAATATTTATCAGATGGAATAGAAAAATTTGACATTCTGTTTTTACTGTTGTAATCTTGTGCAATTTGCGGTGTTAAATATTATATCTCGACGTCCTTTCGGCGTCGCAATCAGCATACCGATTCGGTGCCTGCAGATTAATTAGCTAATCGTGTGGGTGGTATATATTCAGTTCCGTTCGCCGGATATCACCGAATTCAGGTAGCATACATGATCTTTTCTAGGAGATAGTCTATGAAGCGTTCACATTTATATTTTATCCCCCTATTCATTTTGCTGGGTTGCATAACTGCTGTTCAGGCGCAGTATTTTGGCAAAAATAAAGTCCAGTATACGGACTTTGACTGGCATTATCTGCAGTCCGAACATTTCGATATCTATTTTACCGATGGTGGTGAGGATCTGGCGGTCTTTGTCGCCAAAGTGGCGGAGACCAGCTACCGCTCCCTGCAAAAATCGTTGCGTTATTCTCTGGACGATCGCCTGAAAATCATCGTCCACAACAGTCATAACGATTTTCAGCAGACCAACGTCGATCTGTCGGCGCCGGAAGAATCGGTCGGCGGGTTTACGGAATTTTTCAAAAACCGGGTGGTGGTGCCGTTCGAAGGGGAATGGGAAAAGTTCCGCCACGTCATCCACCATGAGGTAACCCATGCGGTGATGTTACAGATGGCCTACGGCTCGGGCGTACAATCTATCATCTCCGGCATGACGCAGATGCAGCTTCCCCTGTGGTTCGTCGAGGGTTTGGCGGAGTTCCAGAGTCTGGGCTGGGATATCGATTCCGACATGTACATGCGCGATGCCACGGTGAACGGCTATCTGCCGCCGATACCCTATCTTTCGGCTTTTCTCGCCTACAAGGGCGGGCAATCGGTTTTGCGCTATCTGTCCGATCGTTATGGCGAGGAAAAAGTGGGCGAATTATTAGGCAAGGTGAAAATCCACAAAAATTTCGATCGCGGGTTAAAGCAGGCCATCGGCATCGAGACCGAAGACCTGACCAAGCGCTGGCAGCGATATATGAAACGCCAGTACTGGCCCGATATAGAAGACCGCAAGGAACCGGAAGAATTTTCCAAGCGCCTGACCGACCATCGCAAGGACGGCAGTTTCGTCAATAACAGTCCGGCCGTAAGCAACCGCGGCGACAAGCTGGCATTCAAATCGGACAAGTCGAACTATTTCGACATTTACCTCATGAGCGCCATTGACGGCAGGGTATTGAAAAAATTGGTCAAGGGTCAGCGGGCCGGTAATCTGGAAGAATTGCAATGGCTGCGAGGGCCCGGCATCAGTTGGAGCCCGGACGACCGGCAGATCGCTTTCACCGCCAAAGCCGGCGGCCAGGATGCGCTGTATATTGTCGACGTTAAAAAGAGCAAGATTGTTAAGAGCTATGAATTTGATCTGGACGGCGTTTACAATCCCGCCTGGAGTCCCGAAGGAGATGAAATTGCCTTCAGCGGTCTGAAAAACGGTCAAAGTGATATCTATACCTGCAATCTCAAAACCGGGCAATTGCGCAAGATAACCGATGATGTCTACAGTGATGTCGAGCCCAGGTGGTCGCCCGATGGGGGAAAATTGGTCTTTGTCAGCGACCGCAGTAATTTTAACGCCGGCGTCATACCGGTCGATCTGGTACCGACCCATTTTAATATGAAAAACCTGGATATTTATGAGATCAACAGCGACGGCAGCGACTTGCGACCGGTGATTGAGAGCAATTATATCGAACGGTCCCCTTCTTATTCCAGAGATGGCAAGTTTCTGCTTTTCACCAGCGAGCGCGCTGGCATCAGCAATATCTATCTGAAGAATCTGCAGACCGAACAGGAATGGCCCATCACCAACGTGCTCACCGGCGCTTTTCAGCCGTCCTGGGGCGGTTCCAACGACCGTCTGGTCTATAGCGCATTTTTCTACGCCGGATACGATCTCTATCAATTGAAAAATCCCCTCGACATCAAACCGGGCGACCTGCAGATTAAAGAGACCGAGTTCGTCCGCGAGCTGCGCGAGGGCAAGCGGGACCTGGCTGCGGAAGAGATGCTGGAGGAAGCCGAAATGGAAAAGCCGGCTCCGGACCGTAAGACGCAGCAATATCGCGATTTCGTCTTTGATGAAAGCTTTGCCGAAGGAAAAATAAAAGAGGATGAAAAGAAAAAAGTCGCGCTCGACTCATCGGACTATATCCTGCCCACCGGCGATTTCAAAGTGCACGATTATGAAGTAAAACTCTCGGCCGACCTCATCTACGGCACGGTCGGCTACAGTCAGTTTTTCGGCACCCAGGGTATGACCAATATTCTGTTATCGGATGTGCTCGGCAACCATCGTCTCAGTATCGGGCTCAACGTCTTTGGCGATTTTCGCAATGCCGATTATGCCCTCACTTACTTTTATCTGCCCAAACGGTTGGATATCGGCACCGGGTTATTCCATAATGCCTACTATTTCTATTCCAATTTTGGCTGGATTCGCGACCGTAACTATGGCTTTAGTCTGTACCTTAGTAATCCGTTTAACAAATTCGAACGCGTCAGTTACGGCATGACCGCCATGGGGATCAACCGTTCCTATCTGGAATGGCCCGACGATTTGGTGGACACCTATATCAATGAAGGATTATTGCCGCCGCGCGACCGGTTCTTTATCCTCAATAACCTCTCCTACACCCGGGATACCGCCATCTGGGGATGGACCGGACCGTTTAACGGCAACCGCATGGAAGTGGGCGTTACTTATAGTCCCGGTTTGGGGGAAAACGGCATCGATTTTGTCACCTTTCGCGGCGACTGGCGTAAATATTACCGCCTCGGACGCGAATATAATTTTGCTGTCCGATTTTCCGGCGGATTCAGCGAAGGCAAAAATAAACAGAAATTCTTCCTGGGAGGTCTGCCGAACTGGCTGAACCAGGATTTTTATGATGAAATTTACGTCGAGCATATCGAAGACATCTATTTTGCATCCTTTGAGATGCCCTTACGCGGCGCCGATTACTGGCAATTGGGCGGTAATCGCTTCCTGCTCACCAATCTGGAATTTCGTTTCCCGTTAGTGCGGCGCCTTTCCATGGGTTTTCCGCTGCCTTTGGACCTGTGGAATGTGGGCGGCGCCCTGTTCACCGACATGGGCCTGGCCTGGGACAAGGGCGACCAGGTGAAACCGTTCGTCAAGAGTCCCAACGGTTTTATTGAAACGCGCGACGTCTTTGCCAGCATCGGCATCGGCGCCCGCATGAATTTAGGATTTCTGCTCCTGCGACTGGACCTGGCCTGGCCCACGACGCTGTACCGGACCGCCAAATCGCCGCAGGTCCTATGGTCGCTGGGCGCGGATTTCTGAGAGGGGCGCCGTGTGAAGCGCGAACCCTTTCTGCAGCGCCTGAAAAAATCGGTTCTGGTGTGCGATGGCGCCATGGGCACCATGCTATATGCGCGCGGGATTTTTATCAACCGCTGCTTCGACGAACTCAACATCACTGACGCGCCGCTCATTCTGTCGATTCACAAAGAATACGTGGCGGCGCGAGCGGACATTATTGAGACCAATACCTTTGGCGCCAATCGGTTCAAACTCCAACCCCACGGCCTGGACGATCAGGTGCAGGTTATCAATCAACGCGGCGCCGAACTGGCGCGTCAAGCGGCGGGTGAGAACCTCTACGTTGCCGGTTCCATCGGTCCGCTGGGTATCCAGGTCGAGCCGCTCGGAACTGTGAAAAAAAACCAGGCGCGCTCGGCCTTTCAACAGCAGGCGGAAGGCTTACTGGCCGGCGGCGTTGATCTGTTTATACTCGAAACGTTCGGCGATGTGCAGGAGATTTCTTTGGCAATCGAAGCCGTGCGCGCGGTCTCGTCGCTGCCCATTGTCGCCCAGATGACCTTTGACGCCGAGGGCAAAACCCTGCTCGGTGTGCAGCCTGAAACCGTGGTACAAATATTGAGCGAACGAGGGGCCGATGTACTCGGCGCCAACTGTTCGGTGGGGCCGCAGCCCATGCTGGAAGTGATCGAACGCATGGCGAAAACCGGGGCGCGCTTTTTGTCGGCACAACCCAACGCCGGCAATCCGCGCCTGATCGACGGCCGTCTGCTCTACATGTCGACGCCGGAGTATCACGCCGAGTTTGCCCGCCGTTTTATCGCCGCCGGCGCCTCCATTGTCGGCGGGTGCTGCGGCACGACGCCCCATCATATCCGATCCATTGCCAATGCTGTACGGTCGTTGCAGCCGCGCAAGCTCGCGGGTAGCCTATCGGTTGCCACTGCCCGGCCGCTGCAGGTCACCCCGGTTCCGCGAGAACAAAAATCGGCGCTGGCAGCGCGATTGGGTAAAAAATTCGTCGTCTCCGTCGAGGTGCTGCCGCCGCGCGGTACCGACGTCTCCGCGGTGGTGGATGGCGTGCGCAAACTGGTGGGATTCGGGATCGATGCCGTCAATATTCCCGATGGACCGCGCGCCTCTTCCCGCATGTCGCCCATGGCTCTGGCGCAAATCTTGGAACGCGCATTGCCGGTGGAAACCATCCTGCACTACTGCTGCCGCGATCGTAATCTGTTAGGCATGCAATCGGATTTGCTCGGTCATCACGCCCTGGGATTGCGCAATATACTCGTGGTCACCGGTGATCCGCCCAAATTAGGGGATTATCCCGATGCCACGGCCGTCTTTGACGTGGATTCGATCGGACTGACCCGCATCATTCATGGACTTAATCACGGCTTTGACGTGGCCGGCAATCCCATAGGCCCGCCCACCGCCTGGCATATCGGCGTCGGCGTCAACCCGGGTGCGGTGGACCTCGATCTTGAAATCGATCGATTGCGACGGAAAGTAGAAGCCGGAGCGGAATATATTCTCACCCAACCGGTGTTCGATATAAAACAGTTAACAGTATTTTTCAATAGAATTACCGACGTTACAATACCCGTCCTTGCCGGCATTATGCCGCTGATCAACTATCGGACGGTGGAATTCCTCAACAACGAAGTGCCCGGTGTCCATGTGCCGGAAAAAGTGGCAAAACGGCTGGCCGGAGCAAAAAATAGTGAGGATGCAAAAAATATAGGCGTACACATCGCCCGCGAAACCGTTCTATCGGTGCGCGAAATGGAGGCGGTGAAAGGGCTTTATTTAATGCCGCCGTTCAGCAAGGACAAATACGATATCGCGCTCAGCGTCCTGGAAGCCTTTCGACTCTGAAAATGTATCGCGTACCCGCGGTTTTTATGCCGCGACGCCATTAATTTGCGGAATTGGTTGCATATAAAATGGATGGAATAAAATGAGAAAAATTATCCTGGTATTCCTGATTTTAACAACGGCTGGGATTTATGGGCCATCGGCACAGATGCGAACACAGCCATCGTCGTTTACGGCGATGCCGGAAAATTTCGGCAAGGAATTGTTCGTCTATCGCATCTATAATTTCGCCGATCTTTCGGAACGCAGCAAAAGCGTGGCGCAAGTTCATATATCCCTGGTCAATGATCTGCTCAACTTTATCAAGACTGATGCGGATGATTTTCGTGCCATTTACACCCTCGAAGCGATTGTATACAACGATAATCATGAAAGCATCGCCTATCAGACCCTGACGGACACATTGCGCGTTCCGTACTATTCGGAGACCAACGATCGCAACAAAATCAAGCGCAATATGTTCCTTTTCAGCTTGCCGCCCGGCAAGTATGATTACCGCATACAACTTTTCGATGGGGAAAACCAGGTTTTAGTGCAACAGGACGCTAAAATGGAGCTGGCCGATTTTGCGCCCGAGCATTTGCAGATGAGCGACGTTGTGTTCGCCGATCAACTAAATTGCCGAACCCAGCAATTCACGCCCAACCTGCGCAACAATTTCTTTGATGAAAATTCAGAGTTTGCCGTCTTTTTTGAAATATATCCGCCGCCATCCAACGATTCCCTGTTTATAGACTATAGCGTCACGGACGCGACAGGAACGCGTCTGCTGGAAGAACGGAAGAAAAAGCATTCTTTGTCGAAGATGGTTTTCTGCCTGCCCTTGCGTGATCACCTGAATCAGCCGGGGGAATATTTTTTCAATGTTGCGGTGCGACTCGAGAACCGGGTGGTAAAATCTCAACAAAAATTTACCATTTCCTGGGGCAACCTGAGCCTGAAGGGTGAAAATCTGGCGCTGGCGATTGAACAACTCAACCTTATTGCCAAAGGCGATTTTGTCAGACAATTGCGTGCGGCGGAGGAAGAAGAACAATGGCGCCTCTATGACGCCTTCTGGAAGGAACGGGATCCTACTCCGGCAACAGATAAGAATGAACTCAAAGACGTATTTTTTGAACGGATCGATTTTGCCAATCGAAATTTCACCGAACCCCGCCGGGGCCGCGAAGGCTGGCGAACGGATCGCGGCCGTGTTTTTATCCGCAACGGGCCGCCCGATGAAATTGAAAAAATGCCCACCGAACCCAATATGCCGACCGCGGAAATATGGTATTATCGCAAATTGAACCGCCGCTATATTTTTTCCGATTCTCAGGGCATCGGCGAATATCGATTGGTAAAAGTGGAGTAGCATTCAGGAACGATTGC
>JAFGSU010000349.1 GCA_016934435.1 Candidatus Zhuqueibacterota bacterium
AGCAGTTCCGCTTTTTGATTCATGAGTGCCGCTACCGGCAGCAAAATTCCACCGGCCTGAAATCCGAAAAACGCAATCGCCCCGGCACTTCAGGGATTGATCCATTTATTGTTTCATCCGTTTTCGTGCTACTAGTACCCGTTCGCGGAACCAGACTACCCCAAGTCACTGTGCTCATTGTGAAGGTCCGATACCAAGCGTCCCGTTTTTCTCAAGTAATTGACTAAAACAGACAAGGCCACTGCCAACAAAAATACCACAGCCAGGACAGCGAAGACCGAGTGACTATTTTCGAACCCATAGAGGGCATAGGTCTTCCACGCGACCAGTGCGACGCCGATGAGCAGTGCCTCGACTATCGTTCCGGTTTCCTTATCGAGAGCCTTGCGCCAGTTATAATGGTCGAATTCCCGTAAAGTTCGACTCAGGCCACGCAGATTGGGCCAGAAGCGATTGACGGTTTTCGTATAAGTCTCAAACTCCTGACCAAACTTTTTCCTGAGAAAATCCTCTTCCGCCGAGATGACAGCAAGATAGACAAACCCGAAGGACAAGAAGATCAACGAGGAAAGCAAGGGCGAACCGTAGAGTAGGCTCAACCCCATCGTTATCAGAAAATTCCCTACATACATCGGATTCCGTGTGTGTGAATATAATCCTTTCACGACCAGCTTGGTGGCATATACTTGCCGATTTTTTCCGCCACGATGAATGTAGGCAAAGCCGATGGTCGCCAGGCGCAATACCTCACCAGCCAAGGCAATCATAATCCCAAGAATCACCATTAACTGGTCGAGTGAGTGGCTTCCTAGGAACAAGGACGGTTTAATCATGATGATCAGTGCGATCGCGATTCCCGGCAACAACATCTTGCGCGCGTGATATAAGACGTTACCCGTGGAGACCAAGAAACGGCTGAGTGGGGTGATACTAGCTGACTGCATGATAATAAACTCCCTTAAAAAATTGAGTGAGATATTGTACCCCTCACTTGGCGTCTGCGGAAATCTCCAGTAAAATCAAGGTTTCCGGTTGGTGGCGGGGGATTGAAATTTCTGACTAAGGCTCCGCATTTTAGCCAACTCGTTTGAGGTCCACAATGGTCCCTAAAAGACTGTTAGTGCCGGATTTATTGCATCTTGCTTTTTAGTATCGTCACATTCAAAACCGCCGCATGAGTTACGAGAACAACAGAAAGATTTTGCCGGCAAACGGGATTATTTCGTATTGTCGCAGTGACCGTGCAATGAGCGATGCTGGAAAAACGGGTAAATTTTACACACTTTATTAACACGCTTGGAGAGTGTGCCATGCCTATGATTTGAATGCGAAAGCGTGGACGCAGTTTATTTTTCGCAAGTGAGTGGAAATCATATGCCACAGTGCTTCGAGTAATCGTCTGGGCCCTGCAATTACTGTCTCCTCCAGAGCTTACTGTAAAGCGGAATTATAACCCTATGCTAAGGTTTAAAATTTTTTTGGGATCGGTAATAGACCTGTCCAGTCAACAAACAAGCTTTTCCGAAGCGATTAATTTTTTGGATTTCCATGTGCAAAGATCAAGTTTTTAAGGAACAAACTCAAAAGGCTGCAGATTTTAAATTCGGTACCGCGGTTGCCAATGTATTTGATGATATGGTGAACCGTTCGGTGCCTTTTTACGGAGAAATTCAGCGCATGATGGCGGAACTGGCTGCCGACTATGCCACTGCAGGTACAGATGTCTATGACTTAGGCTGCGCTACTGGGACTACTCTAATCGGTATGAACACCTCGATAGCCGAGGATATTCGTTTTATTGGAATTGATGATTCCCCTGAAATGTTGAGCAAATGCCAAAACAAACTGGAAGAAGCCGGTTTTAAACGCCCTTTTGAATTACGTATTGCGGACTTAAATCAAAATGTCGAAATTTCCAACGCATCAGTCGCGATCTTATGTCTGACACTCCAATTTGTCCGTCCCATTAATCGGGAAAAATTGTTGAAATCCATTTTTGATGGTTTAAACGGCGGCGGTGTATTGATTCTGGTGGAAAAAATATTAGCTGAAGACAGCATCTTTAATCGGGACTTCATCAAGTATTATTATAACTACAAGCGACGCAACCATTATAGCGAGATGGAAATTTCACAGAAACGTGAAGCTTTGGAAAATATTCTTATCCCTTATAAACTCAGTGAAAATATCACCTTGTTGCACGACACGGGTTTCGCACATTGCGAAGTGTTTTTTAAGTGGCATAACTTTGTCGGACTCATTGCGGTGAAACAATAAATGGATCAGTCCCTGGGGAGCCGGGGCGATTGCGTTTTTGCGGATTTCAGGCCGGTGAGATTTTGCTGCCGGTAGTGGCACTCATGAATCAAAAAGCGGAAGAAGCGTTACCCGAGTCGTCTGATCGATGGAGTGTGGCGTTAACTGAAACTCCTCGGCGGGTGCTCGATGCCATCCTCTATAACCTGAAAGCCGGTTGCCAGTGGGCAAGACCAGCGTGCTCGCTGGTTGGAGTGTCAACTGCCGGGGAGCCGCTCTCCTGTATCCCGCCGAATATTCACGGGGCACAAAAGAGCTGGGGTGCTCAGCGCATTAAACAGAATGAAAGCGCCCGTACGTAATCAGCCAATAATTACCGGATTGCGCTTACCTGACTAATTGGACCGGCGCCGGACTTTTGCTGATGAAAAGCGACTGATCGGACAGGTCGGCCGGTTTTTCCAGGGCGCTCTGCAAAACCGGGTCATGATCGTAAATATCCTGGTAAAACACCAAATTATCATGCTGATCGAGAAACGACGTCGTGTAAAAGAACAGAACCGGGATCGGCTTTTTCAGGAGCACGCGTTGCGTTTTCGGCGTCTGCATGGCTTGCTGTATGGTTTCCGGGCTCCATCCCGCCTGGTCTTTAAGGACGAACTCCGCCAGCCGCTGAGGATGTTCAACCCGCACGCAGCCGTGGCTGAAATCCCGGCGCGACCTGCCAAACAAGGCATTGGCCGGCGTGTCATGCAGATAGACGTCGCTCTGATTGGGGAAAATGAATTTTACCTTGCCCAGGGCGTTTTTGTTGCCGGGGCGCTGCCGGGCTTTTAATGTGCCTTTTCTCAACCGGGAAATTGATTGGTCGGTCAATGGCACGGCCTTGATTTCATTGCCGAAACTGGGGACCAGTTCGATATTCTCCTTGGCGAGATAATTTCGGTCTTTGATTATTTTAGG
>JAFGSU010000350.1 GCA_016934435.1 Candidatus Zhuqueibacterota bacterium
CACCGGCAGGCGGGATAAAGTCGCGCCCATGGCCAGGGCGGCGGTAGCGGCGGGCGCCAACGGATTGATCATCGAGGTACACCATGATCCTGAACATGCTCTCTCCGATGGCGCGCAATCCATTTATCCCTCCCAGTTTCAACGCTTGATGGAGGAACTGCGCATGATCGCCTGGGCCATCGGCAAACGAATATAGATACGCTTCTTCGGGTATCGCTATGCATCTTGCGTTTATTCCCGGCGCCTGTTTTTTCCGCGAAAACAGTGCTGCCATCACGTTTAAATGATAGTAAGCGGTTCGGTTTTGATTCCCATACAGAAACGCCAGAGTCGCTATTGACCGGCGAACGCATTCGATCATGGGTCACCTAACGGATTGTCAAATTAATTTGTCTACACCGAATCGGTGTCAACCTTTTTACCATTTTATTGAGATATCTCCTATGGAACAGCAGCAGCCATTTAAAAATGTTCTCATCATCGGCGTCGGTTTGATCGGCGGATCGCTCGGATCGGCGTTAAAGCGCAAAGGATTTACGGGCACCCTTATGGGTGTGGATGATGAGATGGTATTGGAGGGCGCCAGACAGCGAAATATCATCGATGAAGCCTTCAGTCGCGAGCAAATGCCAAATGCGATAAAAAAGGCGGAATTGATATTTTTATGCACACCCATTGCCGAAATTTTGCGATTGATTCAGAGTATTGGTTCACATGTGCGTCCCAATACGCTCATAACCGATGTCGGCAGCACCAAGCGTAAAATTATCGAAACGGCCAATTTATTTTTGCCTTCGCATTGCGATTTTATCGGCGGGCACCCGATGGCCGGATCGGAACAGAAAGGAGTGGATGCAGCTGATCCCTTTTTATTCGAGAATACCACTTATGTTCTGACACCGTCAAAACCCATCGATGAAATGAAGCGCCGTTCAATCGGCGAACTCATCGAACTCACGGGGGCCAAGGTGTTGCTGCTTTCTCCGGCATTGCACGATGAGATAGCCGCTGCCGTGAGCCATCTGCCGCAGATGGTCGCCATCGCCCTGATGAGTTTGGCGGCTTCACGGCAGGCTGAGAGTCCACATTTTCTTAAAATGGCGGCCGGCGGTTTTCGAGATATCACCCGGGTCGCTTCGAGTCCATACGGCATCTGGGAAGATATCCTGAGCACAAATTCGGATATGATTGTCGGTTACATCGATGCCTATATAAATGAATTGCACAAAATCAGAGAGGCGGTCGAGTCATCGAAGATATCAAAGTATTTCGACCAGGCGGCCAGGCAGCGCCTTTCCATTCCCAAGGACACCCGTGGTTTTCTCAAACCACATTATGATATATCCATTTCCGTGGAAGACAGACCTGGCATGATTGCAACCATCGCCAATGCGTTGCTGGAAAAAAATATAAACATCAAGGATATCGAAGTGCTGAAAATCCGCGAAAACGAGGGCGGCACCATGCGTTTGGCCTTTTCTTCAGAAGTTGATCGCGAAATTGCCTTGGCCCTGCTTAAATCAAGAGGGCTTGAATGCAGAAAGAGGGATTGAAATGGCTCAAAAGACCATAACACCAGCCAAATCCATGCGGGGACAAATCATGGTGCCCGGTGATAAATCCATTTCCCATAGGGCATTGATTATCGCCAGTATCGCCCGTGGTACAAGTCGCATTCGAGGATTATCGACCGCATCGGATGTGCAGGCTACGCGTCAGTGCCTACAAGATTTGGGCATTGTGATCGAGGATCAGGAAGAAGATGTCGTGGTGCATGGTCGCGGCAGATATGGATATCACCAGCCGGAAAAAACACTGGATGCCGGCAATTCCGGTACAACCATACGGCTGCTATCGGGCGTCCTGGCGGCGCAACCATTCACGACCACCATTACCGGTGATGCTTCTTTGCGCACCCGGCCCATGCGACGGATCATCGAACCGCTGGAGATGATGGGCGCGCATATCGAAAGTCAGGATAATAAAGCGCCCCTGACCATCAAAGGCGGAACCCTGCGCGCCATTGACTATGCCTCTACCATAGCCAGCGCTCAGATCAAAGCCTGCATTCTGCTCGCAGCCCTCTATGCCAAGGGCACGACGCGCGTAACCGAACCCAGTCAGTCGCGAGATCATACCGAACGCATGCTGGATGCTTTTGGTGTGACGGCAAAATGCAGTGGGAGCTGCGCTGCCGTGATGGGACCGGCGGAATTCGATGGCAGAGACCTGCAAATCCCCGGCGATATTTCATCGGCTGCCTTTTTCATGGTCGCGGCGTGTCTACTGCCGCAAAGTAATCTGACCCTGCAGCAAGTCGGCTGTAACCCTACTCGCCTGGGCATCTACGATGCGCTGGCCGCTATGGGTGCGCCCATTCAGATGGGGGATGTTGCTGCAGTCGACAATGAACCCCGCGCGGATATTTCCGTCAAATCCGGCCGGTTGCACGCCGCCACATTTGCGGGATCGATGATTCCGCGCATCATTGATGAAGTGCCGATCCTATCCATCGCTGCCACCCAGGCCAGTGGTACCACCGTTTTTCGCGATGTTTCCGAACTGCGCGTAAAAGAAAGCGACCGCATCACCGCGATTGTCACCAATCTGAAACTCATGGGCGCCGATATAAAAGAAGACAAGGACAGCATTGTCATCACCGGCCCGACGCCGCTTCACGGCGCTGTTCTCGACTCCTTCGGCGACCATCGCATTGCCATGGCTTTTTCTGTGGCAGCATTAGTGGCGGATGGCAAATCGGTGATCAAAGGCCGTCAGTGTGTGGATGTGTCATTTCCCGATTTTTACTCGTTACTGCAAAAGGTGCGATATGCTGGATAGCCGAACAAAAATATTCGGCATCATCGGGGATCCCGTCGTTCACAGTTTGTCGCCGGTGATGCAGAACTATTTCATGAAAATGTTCAAAATAAACGGGGTTTACTGCGCCTTTCGGATTCACAGCAATGATCTGGAGACCTGTCTGAAGGGCGCCCCCATTATGGGATTTGTCGGTTTGAATGTAACTTTGCCGCATAAATATGCGGCTGCCCAGACGGCGACTTTTTCTTCTCCGGAGGTTCGTCTTTTACAGGTGGCCAATACCCTGCAATTCAAGCAGGATGGTATTCATGCCTTTACTACCGATCATTACGGCTTTATTGCCTCAGTAGGGGAGCATCGTGCACGGTTTAGCGGCGCCCAGGTTTTGATGTTCGGCGCCGGTGGTTCGGCGCGTTCCGTTGCTTTCGCTTTGTCACAACTGGGTATTTCCGCCTTGACCATCGCCAATCGCAATGAAAGCAAAGCAGTGGAACTGGCACGTTTTTGTCAGCAAAACCTGGCCATGACCAACGTCGCCGCCATTTCGATCAACCATCCAAATCTAAGCCATTTTATCGATCAGGCGACCATTTTGATCAATACGACCAGTCTGGGCATGTATCCGATCATCAATGAGGCGCCGGTGGCTTTATTCACATCCATCGGCAAAAAGCATTTTGTGTATGATCTGATTTACAATCCTTTGATGACCAGGTTCATGTACGAAGCGGAAAAGCGAGGGGCTACCGTCAAGAATGGCCTGGATATGCTGATTTATCAGGGGCTGGCATCTCTGAATATCTGGTCGTACGAAGATTTCCGCCTTGACATCAACAGTTTCAACGAGCTAAAAAGCCTTTTGTATCGAGAACTTAAATGATGGATCGCATCAAATTTTTAACCGCGGGGGAATCGCATGGTCAGGCTCTGACCTGCATTGTGGAAGGCATCCCTGCCGGCCTGGAATTATCGGAAGAAGAAATCAATACCGATCTGCGCCGGCGACAGCGAGGGTATGGTCGTGGCGATCGTATGCGTATCGAACAGGATCGGGTGAAAATACTCGCCGGTATACGCTACGGCAAAACGCTGGGGAGCCCCATCGCCATGATGGTGGAGAATCGGGATTGGCCGAACTGGCAGGAGAAGATGGCGCTGAATCCTGTGCCTGATCCGGCGCCGGTTTTGCAGGTGCCGCGCCCCGGGCACGCCGATTTTGCCGGCATGGTCAAATATCGGCAGAACGATCTGCGCACCGTTCTCGAACGTTCCTCGGCGCGCGAAACGACCATTCGGGTGGCTGCAGGCGCTGTGGCGCGAAAGCTGCTGCTGCAATTCGGCATCTCCATCCATGGACATGTGGTGGCGATCGGGGGCATCAAAGCCGGAACAGGCATGATTGAATATTTTGATGCTAAAAACAGTCATGATCCTGTGATCCGGGCGCAATTCATTGAAATCATGGACAAAGTCGAACGATCGCCCCTGGCATGCGCCGATGAAGCCGCTACCGTTGCCATGCAAAAAGCCATTGATGAGGCCCGCAAAGCCGGGGATTCGCTTGGCGGTATGTTCGAAAATATTGCCATCGGTGTACCGGTCGGATTGGGAAGTCATGTGCACTGGGACAGAAGGTTAGATACGGCGCTGGCGGCGGCTATGATGAGCATACCGGCGATCAAGGCCGTGGAGATAGGGCTCGGTACGGCTTGCGCGCAAAAACCCGGCAGCCGGATACATGATGAAATATTTTTTGACAAAGTAACCGGTTATTACCGAATGTGTAATCATGCCGGCGGTATCGAAGGCGGCATCAGTAACGGCGAACCCGTC
>JAFGSU010000031.1 GCA_016934435.1 Candidatus Zhuqueibacterota bacterium
AAGGGCTATTTCGATTTCCGCCTCGGCTTTATGCAATTGCGCCCGCGTCCATTCACTCTGCGCATCGAAAAAATCGGTATGAGACGCCTGTCCCTGCTGATAGCGCCATTCGGTGACGCGAAAGCTTTCCTGCGCCTGTTTTTCCATCTGTGCGGCCACTGCGGCGCGTTTTTGCGCTTCCTGCAGTTGCAGACAGGCCTGCGTCACGTCCAGGGTGATGGCGTCGCGCACCTGCCGCTCGGATTCATTGATGGTTCGCACGCGTATTTCCGCCTGCTGTACCTGCGAGCGGGTCTTCCCCCAGTTCCACAAATTCCATTCCGCTCCTACCCCCACGATCCAGTAATCCATCCACTCCTTGTTGATGAAATCCAATCCCGGTTTGCCGTAGGCGAAGGTACCAAAGGCCGCCAGAGAAGGAAAATAGGCGCCCTGAGCAATCTTTTTGCCCGCCCAGGTGGCTTCAGCCGTATGAACCAGAGCCTGCAGTTCGGGCCGATTTTCAATGGCCATGCGCAGAGAGGCCTGCTGATTGATGGTTACAGCCGTATCCACCGTCATCGGCATTAAATCGGCGCTATCCGCTAACGATCGCCCTATCACATTTTCCAGCAAAACGCGCGTCATCGATACACTGTTTTGTGCCCGCACCAGGCCGAGTTCCGCTTCGGAGCGTTTGACCTGTACTTTCAGCAATTCGTCCCTGCGTACCAGGCCCTGTTCAAGCAAAACCTGCACATCCCGGAGATGGGTTTCGACCTGCTGTCTGGCATTTTCAGCGATGGCTCGGAATTGCTGCGCCTTGAGAACGCCGGCGTAGGCTGATGCGACTTTATAGATTAACTCGCTGCGGCTGCGCGACACTTCCAGTTCCTTTGACAGCTGTAAAGCTTCCGATGCACGTTGGCGGTTGCGCAAGCGAAACCCGGCGAACAGCGGCTGGGTCAGGGTGAGGCGAAAATCGTAATTATCCAGTGTGCCCAGCTGCATACCGCCGTTGGGAAAAGGCGTAAAGGTGCCGCCTCCAAAGGGCAGCTCGATGGGATCGATGCTGAGCTCCGGTACCGAACTCTGCCGTCGATAGGAACCGGAAAAATCCAGCGACGGCAGCATCGAAGCGCCCGCCTGCCGTTGGTCCTCTCGCGCCAGGTCGGCGGCCGCTTTGGCTATCTGCAGACCGGGATTATGCGTCAGGGCGGTCCGCACGCATTCTTGCAGAGAAATCTGCGCCAGTGCGCTGGTGGACAAAAGAAATAGAAATATTATTTTACGCATGAGATCTCCGGAATCAATATACTATTGACCAATCAAATTACTTTAGTGACGCATTTCAGGCATAGGGGCCGACCGCGCGTAAGCGGTTCAGTTTCTTTTGCCTTGCTGTAAATACGAAACCGATCCGACCGGATTTGTAAAGCATCTCACAAAAAATAAATTATTTTTGAGCTGTTGACGATTTTTTCGATTCTTGCCGCGGCAGCAGTCCATAAAGCAGCAAATCCACGATGGCCTGTTCCCGTATCTGCAACAATTTTTTCTCGTCGGCGCATTGCGTTTTCCACATGGTTTTGATAACCGGTTTGGTAAAAAAATAAAAAAGATTCAATCCCAGGATATTCCAGATAGTTTGCACCGGATCGACGGATCGGATTTTGCCCAGTTTGACGGCGTTGGAAAACAACTGGCCGAACCTGCTCAGGTTTTCCCGGCCTATTTCTTCAAATACCTGATGAATGACCCGAGCCACAATGGGATTGCCGCTGTGCATTTCGCGCCCCAGCATTTGCGGAATGTGGGGATGATCATATAGAAATTGTAAATGAACACGGACGATTGCGGGTATTATTTCTATCGGTTCTGTAAAGGGGACCGTCCAGAGGTTACCAATCGAGGTGAACATTTCTCGGAAGGTTTCACGGATGATGGATTCGAACAGATCATCTTTGGAGCGAAAGTAATAGTAGATCATCGCCTTGTTGGCGCCGGCGCGTTCGGCGATTTCGTGCATGCGGGCGCCGTCGTATCCGCGTTCGACAAAGACCTCCTGCGCCGAAGCCTTGATTTTTTCCCGTGTCGACTCTTGTTCGGCCATTTTTTACACCTATAACAAATTCTTAAACTAACCATTTGGTTTAACTAACCGGTTAGTTAAATATAGGACAATGGCCTGTAAAAGTCAAGGAATTTATTCAGAGAGCCTGGATCGCGGATAGCGCTCTCCGCTATTTTGAGCGCCCAAAACATCGCCCTCACATGGTGAGCCGGGGACAATGAAAACTCGGCAGAAAATACACAAAAAAAATGGCCCGGCTAATGGGATACAGTCTACCGGCGCCCGCATGATAGCAAATCGTTTTACTTCACCAGCCGCTTCACCACACTCAACAGCTGTTCCGGCCGGATGGGCTTTTCGATGAACTCATCCACCGGCAGCCATTCGCTTTCGACGGCGTCGTCGAAGCGTATGGGGGTGCTCTGATGGATAGCGGTGATCATGACGATGGGGATGTCCTTAAAGTCCGCATATTCTGAATCGGGTCCGCCGCCGCGAATTTTATAGGCGGTATGAAATCCTTCGGTCTGCGAATCCATCATCACATCCAGGATGATGAGATCCGGCTTTTCCTTTTTCAGCGTCTCCAGGCCTTCCTCGCCGTTTTTCGCCCAGGACACTTTGTAGTGATTCTTCTCCAGCACAATGCGCATGGCCAGGACGATGTCTTCATCATCATCAATTATGAGTATCTTTTTTTCAGCCATTTTTTTCTCCGTTTTCGTTAGTACAAAGAGGAAGCGTAAATTGAAACCGTGTGCCCACACCCTTGCCGTTTTGATCGGTCAGGGCCGGACTGATCACTTTGACGGTGCCGCCATGCTGCTCCAATCCCAGTTTTACCACGCACAATCCCAGACCGGTTCCGTCCTTTTCGGCCTCGATAGCATTTTTTCCGCGATAGAACTCGGCAAAAATCTTGTCAAAATCTTCCCTGGCAATCCCGATGCCGCTGTCTTCGATAAAGCCCTCCAGTTTCTTATCATTTGCCAGATTCAGCTGAAACGTCACGTTGCCGCCCTGCGGCGTGTATTTTATCGCGTTTTCGAGGAGATTCATTATTACATGGCGCAGGACATCGCGATTGCCGCAAATCGGTATGTCAAGATCGGGGAAATGATGGCGTAAATTGATTTGCTTGCCCGTGGCTGTAGGTTCCACCTGATTGAGCACATCTACAGCCAGCGGTTTCAGGTCAAACCTCTCCTTGGGCAATTCTTTATAGGAACGAATGCTTGACACCATCAGCAAATCTTTGATCAGGACGATCAGTTGCGCCGTTCGTCGTTCTGCCCGCCTGATCAAGTCACCAATTTCATCGGACACCGAGCCGGTGTAACCGTCGAGGATAACGCGCAGATTGCTCTGAATCGCGGATAGTGGCTGCTGCAAATCGTGTGAAATCATCAGCACATATTGCGATTTCAACCGGTCCTGCTCCTGCAAGAGCAAGTTTTGTTGAATCAACCGTTCCTCGCGCGTGCGCAATTCTTTGGATATGGAGTAGGTCATATAAACCGCAGAAAACAGCGTGGAGACGAACACGAGATAAAAAGTCCAGACATATTTGGCATCGGCATAAAGTGAAAAGGAGAGAAAGTTTTTCAGGCAGTGGTGCGGCAGGATGTTGAAATAATAGAGGACCAGACTGATGCCGACCAGAGCCGATGCCCAGACCGCCTGCAAATAAGCGGCCCGGGCCGTCAACATGATGGCGCCGATGATCATGTGAAAAACGAAATAAAAAACAAACGGATTTTGTATACCGCCGCTGAAATAGAGAAACAGCGCCAGTAAAAACAAATCGATGGAGATTTGTGTATTGGCGATGATATTGAGGGTGCGGTCGTCCGGCTTGTTCTGCAGCTGCTTTACTAAAAAGTAAAAATATGTATTATAGACAATTAAAATGAACGTCAACACGATGAGAGGAACTGTCAGGAGGCAGATGTCCATAAATATTTGCCCGAGCGGAAGCCCGATACATAATGCCACAATGGCAACCCAGCGCAGCTGAATCAGCCAGAGAATACGGGCGCGATATTCTTCGCTGCGGATTATTTTTACTTTGGAAGCCATACCGAAATCTATGATCGGCATGGAGGAGGAAGTATGCTTCTGCTTAAGAGGGATTTGCTGCATTGTTACCTCATGAGTTGGATGAGCGTAACCATCAGTAAGAAGAATCCAATGTTAAAAAAGGGGTGACCGTCACATGAAGAATGCCCTCTTTATCTTATACAAAATAATTTAAAGGAAATGCGGAAAAATGCAAGGCAAAAAATCATTTCTTTTATGCGTCGTTTTAAGATGATATAGTTTAGCAAAAGCTTTACTGATTAGCAAACTCTTTCTTGCATTTGATCATCCATTTATGTATACTACAGAGCGTTAGGGACGATGGGCGTTTCATTAAAGCAAATTCGATGGCAACCGGCGAATTTCTGAGATAATGTGCCACCCACAGGATTGCCGAATTTACCTGTAGACACCGATTCAATGATTATATCGGAATTCAGTCATGTCATGCAAATATTACTATTTCCGGATCGCAACAGTGGTACTCTTGCTGAGTACGTCGCTCCCTGCGTCCGACAGGCGGCCCTTCCCTTACCGGCTCAATCTCAAGACCGATGCGGTCCTGGCCGCCACACTGGCAGGCGTGGCTATTCCCGGCCACTTTATGCGGCAAGCGCAGCCGCAACCGGATGCAGGGGATATTCTGAGTTTGCAAAAAGATAAAGTCAATCGTATCGACCGGATCGCGCTCGACCGCTACGACAAATCCGCCATTGGTCTCAGCAATCTGCCGCGCGACCTAAGCTGTTATTCACCGTTTATACTGGCAATACCCCTGACCCTGCAAGAACAATGGACCTCCACCCTCACGCTGACGGTGATGTACCTCGAGGCTATCCAAATCAACAAGAGCCTGACAAGTTGCGTTAAATCGTTGACGCGCAGGCCCAGGCCTTATATGTATGGCTCTCAGCTGACGCTGGACGAAAAACTTGATCGCGGCCGCGGGGGATTCCGCTCCTTCTATTCCGGCCATAGTTCGGATGCGTTTTGCTCGGCGGTATTTTTTGCCACCCTGTTCGGCAAGATGTATCCTCAATCCCGGCTCAAGCCCTTTGCCTGGGGTGTCAGTCTGACCATGGCTACGGCGACAGGGATTCTGAGAATCTCGGGCGGGAAACATTTTCCAACCGATGTTATCGCCGGCGCCTGTATGGGCAGTCTCATCGGCTACCTCGTGCCCCGGCTGCACGAGAGAAAGATCACCCAATCCGTGCGCGTTGCGCCCATCTATCAAAATGGTTACGGTCTTATTCTGATAGCCGACATCTGAGGTGGAAAACCATGCAGGAAAAACGTTTGTACGATAAATTAAAAGCGGCCTATAGCGAAAAAAATCTCCACCATGTTACAACGCGCGTCATTCAGGCCTTTCGCGGCAAACAGTACGGCATTATCAGGAAAATGATGCAGCTCATTTCGGACGGCCAGGAGCGGGAAGAAAAGAATGTACATAAAATATTCGCCGGCTTAATCATGCGCTACCATCCGGATCGGCTGCAGCACTATTTGCAGGAGATAGAAAAATATCCTCATCCCGAGGATGAGGCGTACCTGCAGCCGCTCTCGCACCTGCTGACCGTACTTGAAACTATCGATTCGCTGAAGACGCAGGCTGACGAAGAAACCGATTCGGAATGGGCCGACGAGGACGCCTATGCCTATGACGAAGGTGAGTTCGACCGGATCATCGATTTGGATGAGACCGATGTGGATGAAGACCTGGCCGAGGCGGAAGAAGCGGAAATGGATTTTGTAACCGCTCTGGAATACAAAGAATACGGCAACCTCGGCATTGCCTTTCAGCGTTCCGATCTGGAAAATACCGAAGGCGAACTGGCATTAACCAATGCGGGGATCAGCGATTTATCGGGCGTGGAATACTGCCGCAACCTGACGGTTCTGGATTTGTCGCAGAATGATTTAGTCGACGTTACCCGGCTCGGCGGGCTGGAAATGCTGGAAGAGCTCTATCTGGCGGAAAACGACATTTTTTCCATCGACAGCCTGGCGTTTCTGACAAGATTAAAGAAGCTGGATATCGCCTTTAATCATATTGAGGACATCAGCGTCCTGTTTGATCTGCCCGAATTAGAGTACCTCAACATCATGGGTAACAAAATTGCCAAAGCTCAGATAACGCGATTGCAGGAAAAAGGAGTGACGGTTGTGCATTAATGGGCCGCGTTGTGCGTAATGCATTCGCTTCGCTGGTGAACAAAAAATTTAGCACCGATTCGGTGTCCACAAGTTATTTCAGTAACCCTGTGGGTGGCGCCTTAATACTTAAATTTTGCGGTTAAAATCGAATCCAGTGTAAGATGACAACCATCCAATTCCATGGCTTTAAAATCACCTGAGTTTATTGGATAATACCTTCTAAATCATCCCCGTCAACAGCTGCATGTAATTGAGCAGCAGCCGGGTGATGAGAAAGTTTTGCCGCACGTACTCGCGTCCCTTTTGTCCCATAGCGTCCGCCATTTCCGGCTCCTTCAGACATTTCAGGATCGCGCGGGCAAAACCGCTGTTATCCCTGGGTTCCACCAAAAAACCGCTCTTGCCGTCCTGTATCTGCAGCGGGATGCCGCCGACTCTGGAGGCCACAACCGGCCGGCCTTTCCACAGCGCCTCGGTCACTGTAAGGCCAAACCCTTCGCGCAAAGACTTTTGAATCACAACAGACGACAGACTTTGTAACATGTTTACGAGAAAGTTGTTCTCCGTGGTCAACAAAATAACATCGCGACTATTGATCATGTTATTGGCCTGCTGTTCCACCTTGCGAAAGATTTCCAATCCTTCCGGATCATCGGAAGCCATGCTGCCGCACAGCACCAGACGGCAATCCACTTCTTTTCGTACGCGTTTAAAGACGTCCAGTACGCCGAGCGGGTCTTTCCATTTATCGAAACGGGAAATCTGTGTAATAAGGGGTTTATCCGCGGGTATATTGTATTTACGTATATGCTTTTGCATGTCTTTCGGCGTCAGAGGAATATTTTTCGGGCTCAGAGGATCGATGACCGGTGTAAAAATACGGTGTTCCATGGGCAAATCCTGCTTTTTATAATCTTCGCTTGTAACAATCGCCAGATCGTAACGCAGGATAAAACCTTTGAGAAAATCCCATAACTGTGCATTGGGTTTGGACAGATCGATATGACAGCGCCAGAGCCAGGGTTGGGCTTTACGATAGTATTGTACCAGAGGCAGGGGCTGCGGATCGTGGATGACGACGGCATCGTAATTGAGATCCGCATAAATGGCAAATTCCTCATTGATCTGTTTGTAAATATTTTTCTTCATATCGGTGAGGTTGATCGAAGCTCCCTGCAGGGCGTTATGAAACTTTTTGGTGATATCAAAAAAGTCGGGTGTACCTCGCAGGATGCGCCAATCTGTTTTCAATCCTACATCATTCATCAAAGGCACCAGACTGGTGAGCATCTCGGCCACGCCGCCGCCCGAATAGGTAGAGTTAACATGAATGATCCGTTTGCCGTACAACTTGCGAGCATGTCGGAAAATATCGCCAATTACTTCGTCCCCCACAATTTTACGGTAATCCTGAATACGTTTCATTTGCATTCCTTTCCCATTTCAATCCAGTCCTAACATGTCTTTTAACAACTCGCGAACCTCTGCCACGCTTTTCAGGCAGTATTTGGCCGCGGTGGCTTGCACACCGACCTTGATCGTATACGCCGTATCCGGCAATGCTCTGAACAGGTACTCATCGGTCCAGTCATCTCCGATTGCCAGGGTGAAATCGTGTTGAATTTTATTGAGCACTTTACTGGCAGCGCGTCCTTTATGAACGCCGGCATTCTTGATTTCGATGACTTTGTGGCCCTGCAATATCTGTAGATTCAACTGCACGGCCAGGTTGTTCAAACGCGACTTTAATTCATTGGCGCGCACATCCGCCAATCCGACATCGACTTTGCGGTAATGCCAGACCAGTGAATAATTCTTTTCTTCTACCATGGAGCCCGGTGTGCGAACGACAAAATGCTCCAGGACAGGGCCGATCTCCTCTTTCCAGCTGGTATCCAGTTCCTCGATGATCTGCCAGGGCTGACCGCGCATCTTGATCCAGGCGCCATGCTCGGCGATGAGATAGAAAGGCATTTTCCCGAACCAATGCTCCAGCGTCTCATGATCCCGGCCGCTGATTATGACCCACCGGCAGCGGTTGCGCGTCGGCAATTTTTCCAGCAATTGCAGCAATTCCGAATCCGGGAAAGCCTTTTCCGGTGTATCTTCAAATGGCCGCAGGGTACCGTCATAATCCAGAAAAATGATCGGATTCCTGCTGCTATTAAACTCCGCGATTAACCGGCGGCGCTCCTTTTCAGTTATTTCCTTTTTTTTGATGGTATTCGAAACATCCCCGGCCTCATTCAGTGTTTGAATAAAACTGTTGGACCAACGAAAGACATCATAGCGCTGTAAACGCTGACGCATCTTGCTCATACGCTCTTTTTGTTGTTCCTCCGGCATTTTCAAGGCCATATTTAATGCTTCGGCAATATTGTCCACATCATTGGGATTAATCAATATCGCTTCGCGCAATTCTTCCGCCGCACCGGCCATTTCACTCAATACCAGCAAACCACGCAAATTCTCTTTGGTCGCAATGTACTCTTTCGCCACCAGATTCATCCCGTCCCGGAACGGCGTTACCAGACAAACATCGGCAATCTGATACAAAGCCGCCAATCGGTCAAATGCGAAAGAGCGATAGAGATATTCAATCGGTGACCAGCCGATTCTACCGAACTCACCGTTAATCCGACCAACCCATTCGTCCACTTCCCGCCGCAGATGTCGATACGTATCCACCTGAGATCGCGATGGCACCACGACCATGAGTAATGATATTTTCTCATGCCATTGTGGAAATCTGGTTAAAAATCGCTGATAGGCCATGAGCCGCTGCAAAATGCCCTTGGAGTAATCCAGTCGGTCGATGGAAAGAATAACCTTGCGTCCGCCCATGCGAGAGCGCATCCGATTCACTTCGCGTTGCACCGATTTTTGTTTTGCAGCCCCGGCAAATTTTTTAAAATCTATTCCCATGGGGAAAGAATCGACCTGGATGATGCGATCCTGGAATATCAGCTGGGTTATCGCCTGCTCCAGGCCTGTGAGTCGCACGGCGGCGCTGATAAAGTGCCGCACATAATCATACGTATGAAAACCGATCAAATCGGCGCCCAGCATGCCTGTAATCAGTTCCTTGCGCCACGGCATGGTGCGAAAAACCTCATACGATGGAAAAGGGATGTGAAGAAAAAAACCGATGGCGGCATCCGGCTTTTGCGCCCGAATAAGCTGCGGCGTAAGCAGCAGATGATAATCATGAACCCAGATAAGATCACCCGGCTTGAGAATTTTCAAGGTTTCCTCTGCATAATAGCGATTCACTTTTTGATAAACTCGCCAAAAAGAGGGATTGTATGCCGCATACTGACTGAAATAGTGAAAGAGCGGCCAGATGGTTTTATTGCTGAATCCCTCATAAAAATATTCCACTTCATGCGAGGTCAGGAATAAAGGATTCATGTTCATGGTACTCAACTTTTCGCCTATGGCCTGCCGTTCGTTTGCCTTGTCGGTGATATAGCCGGGCCATCCAATCCAGATGAGATCATGGGTATCCTGAAGGGATGACAATCCCGTGGCTAAACCACCAACGCTCTGAAGATAGGTCAAAGCACCTTTACGTTTGCTGATGGAAACGGGCAAACGGTTGGCCAAGGTGATGATTCGTTGTCGCACGATTCACCTCCCCAAAATTAATTTCACTTTTTTAAATATAACCAAAATTGTAACGGATGTCAACCCCTCATCTTCTAAGAAAACGACGGGAATTGCTGCATCCGCCTGCGGCGGATTCGCAATGACATTCGTTTTTCTGTCCTTGAGTGAATAATAGCATCTTTGCCCTGCGCATCTCGCCAATCATATAATTCCAATTTATTGTGTATATACTCTTTCAGCAACCTTTTGATTGGCCCCACTTTACCACAATTCAATGTCTGCCGCCGAACTGGCAACAATAAAAATAATCTCAATTATTTGATTATACTATACTTAATATATACGCGTCAAGCCACTTTTTGTTCCCAATCCGGGCCGAAAGGCAACGCCTTCATGATCGACTCAGCAGAAAAATCGATCCCTTCCCTATGATCAGTACATATTACAGCAAAAATATCTTGTTTTTCGGACTAATTTTTGCGATTATGTTGTTGTATAAGCAAAACTTGACATTTTGATAACCAGATATTATAAACCTATGGCACAAAAAGAAGAACAGGACATTGTAGCTGAATTACGCCAGGCGTCCAAAGTATTCAAAAGCGGGGGGCAGGAGATCGTCGCGCTGCAGCCGACCGATCTTTTACTGCGCGCCGGTGAGTTGCTGTTGATCATCGGACCATCCGGCAGCGGCAAAACCACCCTGCTTTCGCTGTTAGGCTGTGTGCTCTATCCCACACAAGGCTGCGTCTGCGTAAAAGGCGTCAATACAAAGGACCTCAACGATAAGGACATGGCTCGACTGCGGCTGCGGGAGATCGGTTTTGTCTTTCAAAATTTCAATCTCATCGCGCCGCTTACCTCCGAGGAAAACGTCGGGACGCCGCTGCTGCTCAAAAAAACAGCGAGCGGCATCATACGCGATAAAGTCGATACAGCCCTTGAACTGGTCGGCCTCGGCCATC